>NZ_JAERJS010000024.1:0-57320 GCF_018257525.1 Tatumella sp. JGM130
TAAGGTGGGCCTGGTCATGTGTCATCTCTTTTTTTAGATTAGTTTACTGAAATGACACAGAATTTTGAACACTACCGGCGGGGGCTCAGTAGAAACGATCCTTAAACGATCATGCGGTTTCATGCAGCATAGTCATGCAATAGTATCTTCTTTCGCACTTTCTGGAGCTGAGTAGTCGTCAAATAAGCCATATATCTCTGTATCAAATAGCGAAATAGCCTCAACCTGATCCATTGGTATCACGTGTCGAAAATGTTGCAAGTTCAACCCTCGCTCATGTTGATTATCAGCAATACCTTTTTCCAGATACAGCTCATAATACCGATGCTGCTCATGGAAACGGAGTGTATCCTTGTCGCGATACCCACTAATGTAAGGGATGATTGCTAAATGTTGAGTTTGGCTATGTTCAATTCGAGGCGCGGCTACATATCCTATGTAAACCTTCCGCGATTTTAATGTGACAAAAATCAGCTTATCCTCATCAATTGCCTGTACTAAAAGCGACTCAACTCCGTCCATTGCAGCCATTTCACGATAAGCGGCCTGGCGGGCTTCCTCATTTATAATCGCTTTTTTTGCTAAATCGCCCGCGACATAAGCTATAAGGCTTGCAGCAACCATCGAAAAAACAAAAAACACTGGATACGAAAGGATGGTCTTATCAGTCAGCCAGGAATAAAGGTCTTGTGTTTTATAAGAAGCTGAAAACAAATGAGGAATAGAGCTCAAAAGGCTGACAACAAGCAGAGCCAGATAAAAAAAAGTAATTAATCCAAACCCTTGGATTACAAACTTACATCCATGCATTGCTACATAGAAGTATGAGGTCCAGCCATTAGTCCGTGCATGACGTATACGGGACTGGTAGTGATTCTCTGTGTACCAAAATCCACATACGAGGACCACCATGATAATTAAGGGTCCCATAGATATCCTTAACGTTTAGCTGCAAGCTCCCGCATTCTGGCTTGCATCGACTCCCGAACCTGCTTGTTATCCATGTTCAGAACCGCATTCCCATTAGCATCAGTTGTGATTTTGCTATTGTTGGATTGCTCAATATCCTTCCGTGTAACGCCCTGCATCCACCGACCAGGCGTTGTGATGAGTTTTCCAAAAATTTTAGTCATATAACCTCCTCACTGTGTCTGCATAAAAATGCCATTATGATGGTTTTGAAGCAGAACAGTACAGAGCTGCAAGCATCTTATGGAATCGTTTATTTACCCCATTTCTACTTCTACGACAACAAAAAATGTTCATAATTCAATCTAAGTTGCCTGTAAAACTACATATAGTAGTTATAAAATCGGTAAAACACTAAACGCCTAACGCCTTTCATTGCCCGTTGTTCAAGCTTGTGGATGTTAAAACCTGCTTTATGATCCACAAGGTCCGCAACTATCAGCAACTAATTGTCTTATCTGGCCTGCAGGCAACCCCCCATCCAGTTTTACCCTCTCAGCTTAAGCTTAAGCTTAACGCCATTAACTTTACCGCTGAAAAAATAAATTACTGTTTTATAAAATAAATGAACACCCACGCCCCCCTCCTTTCAATTAACTCAGGCGCCCCTCAATTATTGATGTCCATCGACCTGGCGTACTCATGGTAGCGGATCTTAGCCATCAGCTCGTCAGTCAGCTCTGACATCCACTGGTTCGCCAGCCGCTTTTCTTCTTCGCTGCACTCACTGGCGGCTACGAGTTTGATAAAAAAATCAATGCGCTGGAGCTTTATCGATTCAAAAAGATAATCCTGCATTGTTTCTCTCCTGTCCCTGGGAAGATAGTCCTAACCCTGGCTTTTGCGAAGCAATTCACAAATACCTCGCTTAATAGTACTGTTTATACATGCAGTATAATGTGTATTTCTCTATGTAAAATACTTTCTGCCATTAAACGGATCTGCACGACAATATTTGAAAAAGTTGAAAATATGAAAACAGCGTTATCAGTACCACTGTCGCCATTTATCATCTTCCTGCAGACGCTGATTGCGATAGAAGATCCGCAGTCCTGATCCGGATGGAATACTGCCACCCCGCAGCAACAAATCGATCTCTTTTTCATTGCCATCAAATCCCCGGACTCTCAGCTCACGTTCAAGCTGAAGACGCAACTGCTCACTGATTTGCTGTTTATAGCCCCTTCGCTGTACTGGTTTCACTTGCCGTAATCTGATTTTTAATGCCTTAAGCTCTTTCCGGCTCATATTTTCTAAATCCGGCAAAGGTTCCGCCGTTCCTCCGGCAGGCTGGTACCGTGAGGAATGTTGAAATTTTCCTACCCGGGGACAGTTATTGCCACGAGTCCAAGGGGCGCAAGCGCCCTGGTCGGCTGTCGCCTCCTGAACGTCAACGGCCTTACGGACCTTTTTCCACTTCACCGCATGTGTGCAAATCCTGCCCTCTGCAATTCTCAGCTCACGTTCAGGCTGAAGACGCTGCTGCTCACTGATTTCCTGTTTATAGCCCTTTCGCTGTACTGGTTTCACTTGCCGTAATCTGATTTTTAATGCTTTAAGCTCTTTCCGGCTCATATTTTCTAAGTCCGGCAAAGGTTCCGCCGTTCCTCCGGCAGGCTGGTACCCTGAGGAATGCTGAAATTTTCCTACCCGGGGACAGTTATTGCCACGAGTCCGGGAGAAAGGCTTTACGCTGCATGATAGCGATGGGCTTTTTCTGATCGTTAAAATATCAGATAAGAAGCGGTGGCACTTTCGCGGTCAGCAAATAATAACCGTACAAATATTAGTCCTGGCTCCTGCCCTTCTCTGACACTTGCTACCGCACGTCAGATAGGTGATCAGCATTGACGGGTAAGATCAGATCTCTGTGATCAGATCAGAACAATTTATCAATAAATCTGTGGTTACGGGCAGCAAAACCTTATCTTCTATTAACTCAGCCACCAGCCACTAAGTTGCGGTAATCGATGACTGACTGATTCTGGCTCTGCCTGGCGAATTCTATTATTCACTGCGGAACATTATGTTTATCTCTGTCAGCACATTTACGGGCAAAAATCATACAAAAAACCTGCCAACAGCACCAGTAGTTAAATCAATGTAAAGTAATGTATGTAATTCTGTTGAATATTCATTGGTTTTATATAAACTCACCAAACCAGAAACATTTCGATTACATAAAAACAATGAATAAAAAACATTACAATAAAGCTCTGAAGGCAGCATTAGTCCCTGTATTGCTTGCCAGTTGTATCTGCTATGCAAATGAAAGTGTGCCATTAGCCAGGCCACCGGTAAAACTGCCGGTCCAGACCTTACTGGTTGGCTCCTGGACAGGACAGACAACCGGGGATGGTGTGCAAAAAGCCATTTATCCGGGTCAGGGAATTTACACCCTGCGCCTGAATTCAGATGGCAGTTTACTGCCCGTCGGGGTGTTAAAACAATCCAGCCCTTCCTGGATTGTTTTCAGCAATAATCAGCAATTCGCTTATACCACCAATGAAAACGAAGCGGGCACCGTGACTGCATTGCGCACCGGTAAAGACGGAAAGCTCACCACCATTAACACGGTTGACAGCGCTGGCGCTTATCCGACACATGCTACCATTACTCACGACGGTAAATATTTACTGGTCGCAAATTATTCCGTAAATCCCGGACATGCCGGTATCACTATCTTTCCCATCGAAAGTAACGGCGGGCTGGGTAAATTTATCCAGCATGTACCTTTTACCGAAGGTTCTCATGTTATCGCGGATCGTCAGGCAAGCGCACATGCCCATTCCGTCAATATAAGTCCTGACGGGAAAATGCTTTTTGTTGCTGATCTGGGCAATGATACTGTGCATGCATTTAAATATCATGCCAATAATAAAGAGCCTTTCACGGCCGCCCCGCAATTTAATCTGTACTTTGCTCCGGGTGAAGGACCACGGCATATGACATTCTCCGCAGATGGTAAATTCGCTTATGTCAGTACCGAGATGTCCGCCAGAGTACACGTTTACCAAGCAGATCATGATAAACTTACAGAAATACAGGTTGTCGATCTGACTGACAGCAAGGATCCTAACGATAAAGGGGGTGCCGGGATATTATTCAGCCCTGACCATAAATTCCTGTACGTGGGAGACCGTCGCCATGACAATACGATTGTTGTGTATAAAGTTAACCAGGACACAGGGAAACTTTCTCTGAGTAACCGCTTTTCCTCCGGTGGGATAGAGCCACGGGCATTTGCTTTCGATAAAACAGGGCAATATATTCTTGTCGCCAATCTGTTTTCAAATAATGTCGTAGAATTACGCCGCGATATTGATACCGGAGCCCTGACTGAGACCGGGGTTACTGTGCAAATTGGAACGCCAACAGATATCAAATTTATTAATTAATCTCTGATTTTCTGCCGGTAAATTTATTTAATACAGTAGCAATCACCGGGACAGCTTCCATATACGGAGGCTGTCTTTTATTTCGACAGTAAAACAGAGGTACGGCCACTGGATATCGCGTCGTCAGCGATAGTTTTATTCTTCAGCCATTAATCTGTACAGCTATCACCACAGGTCATTATTCCGATTCTCTGTCACCACTAGCTTTCCCTGTCTCCTGCGGGATAAGGGCTATCCATCAGGCGGGATAATGACTATCCGCTTTAATGATGAAATTTTTCCTGCGGACCCCAATAATACATCATGATCACGGGTTAACTGCCAGTCAGCGTATTCTTTCGTCAGGGATACTCTTTGAAAATATTATGTTTTCTCTTTAAAACACCCATTTTTTGTGGTGTGGTACGCTAAAATAAAAATCGGTACACTGCCGGAAAAACCAGCCTGCCCCCGATAATACACCATAAAAACCCTGATAAAAAATGTCATGTTTTGCCTGTTTACTTATCAGATTCGATCATGTCCACGCAAAAATTTCCACGCAGTAAACATGAAATATTTATGAAATTAAAATGACACATTAAACAAGTAATGTCCCGGTTACCATAAAATGTAAGAATAAGAAAATATGATTAAAAAAATATTAATCCCCGTGATCGCCGGAGTCGGGTTTATCGTCATATCAGACAGAGCGCTGGCATTAGAGATCGACTACAAACATAAGTATGAAGATATTTCCAGACAACACACAGATGAATTCATCGTATCCCATAACTTTTCATCCGGACTGGGGGTTTCTGCGAAACTAAAATTTCATCCGGAACAACAATCCAATGGCGATGCAGGTAACTTTTTTGACCACAGAAAACTTAATGAGAAAGAGTTTAAGATTAAATATACTCAGCCGTTCACAAAACAGCTCAGTATTGAACCCGGCATGGTCTATGGAATAAAAGAAGAAGATAAAAAATATAAACCATCGATAAAACTTAAATACCGTATTTCTGATAATACCCGAATTTCATTTCGCTACCGGAAAGAAATAACTGATCGCCGGAATAAACCGATAAAAAAAACGGACCGGATTGACAGTGAAATAACACAAAAAGTTGAAAACTTTCAGTTCAGCTATACCATGATTTGGTATAACAGCAACGAAACGCTTTATAATAATAAACATCAAAATATCGAGCATAAAATTGAAGTCGGATATCAGCTGACAAAACATTTAGTACCTTATATCGGGGTGAAAAATCTGGCAGTATCGAAAAAAAGTGCTGATCGTCAGACTGAATTCATTACCGGCATCTCTTACAAATTTTAATCCGCAGGAATAACCCCAATGAAACCGTTACTGATACTCAATCTTCTGCTGGCAAGTCTGAGCCTTATCCTGTCCCCCTTTTCCAGCGCAGCCCGTCAGGTTAGTGACCGCTATCAGCTGGAAAAAGTCGTTATGCTTATCCGCCATGGTGTACGGGCCCCCACCGATACTCCCGCTCTGAATAAGGCAACCGGGAAAATATGGCCACAGTGGAACGTACCCGATGGTTTTTTAACCGGCCATGGCTACGCAGGCATACTCGCCCAGGGATCCTATCAGCTCACTCAATGGCGGGAACTCGGGCTGCCACTGGCGAGTCATGCAGGGTGCCCGGCAGCAGATCAGGTATGGTTGTGGGCAGCCCCCGACCAGCGGACTAAAGCGACCGGAGCTGCATTACTGGATGGTATGTTTCCCGGTTGCGGGATGGTGGTACATTCCACAACCGGCAAACATGATCCATTGTTTGATACGATGGCAATGGGGATAGCCCGGCCGGATGAAAATAAAGTTATACAACAGGTAAAAGAAAGGCTTGGTTCACCGGCACAGGCCAGAACCACCTATGCTAATGCCGTTACTGACTTACGCAAGGCGGTATGTCACACGGACGAAAAAAGCTGCAAATTTCCTGATAGCGACTGGGGCGTCGAAATAAATAATAAAGGAAAAGTAAAATTAACCGGTCCGGTTGCCGGGGGGGCTGCAATCGGTGAGACGATTCGTCTGCAATATAGCGAAAACCTGCCGTTATCACAGGTCGCTTTTGGTCATGCCCGGAATGCGCAACAGGTCAGTAACCTGATGGCATTACATGCTGCAAAATATGACCTTCTCAGCGACACACCCGAATATGCCAGTCACGGTGGCTCATTATTAATGCGTCAGTTAGTCGCGGCTATTACCGCCCGCAGTCAGAGCCCGTCCCCTTTAACAGAAAAACCCTATCTGCAAAGCCCGCTGGTTATTATGGTCGGTCATGATACTAATATCGCACAGATCCAAACGATGCTCGGCTTTAACTGGCAATTGCCCGGATATCCTCACAATGATATTCCCCCCGGCGGCAGCCTGATTACAGAACGTTATCTGGATAAAAAAACCGGAGAACACTTTATTCATTTAATCTTTGCTGCCAGAACATTAGATCAGTGGCGGCGTCTTTCTCCGTTAAATGCCCGTAACCCGTTACCGGTTGCTGAATTTAAAAATCCCGACTGTCATGAAACTTCCGTTGGTGAACTCTGTCCGATAAAAACTTTTGTCCGGCTGGCAGAGAAGAATCTGGTGAACGACGGGAATAACCTTCCGGTTTTTGAGTAAGTATCGCCTGGCGATCTGAGTAATATTTATCAGCGTATTGCCCGTTGTCGCCGATAATCGATACGCGACTCAGTGAATAAATTTTCAGCCCGCGTTTGCGCCCACTGCGATGGCATCAGCACTGTGTCACCAATCTACCTGCCAGCCAGTCCCGCTGCCAGAGTAGCCAGTGCTGATACCCCCGGCTACTCTGTTTCACCCGGTTCACTGAGCGGTTTACCGCAGGTATCGCCCGTAATCATGCCAATAAACTCGCCGGTAGCCAGCGTATAATTACCCCGCCAGCACGCCATTAACTGCTGACACAGGAGGCGTGCCCCCCGTCCACCGGTCCTGGATAGCACCGTCCGGTGGCTGAAAGATCCCGCGACTGATTCAGAAGGAAGCGAGCAAAATATAATTAATCTTCTGTTTTTTCTGATAAATACTCTTAACGGTTTAGTTAAAAACCACACTCCCCAAAGGTATTTTTTTCGGTATAATCGGCTACTTATTTATCAACCTGCCCGCTTTTACAGTATCGAGATCTGTTTATTGCTAAGAATAGCGGCTGAATTAAAGGCTAATGCCGCATGAAAATCCCGAACCGTATCCAGCCCCTTGTCGATGACGGACTTATCGACAGCGTTTTACAACGCCTGAAAAGCGGTAAAGAGGCTGACGTCTACACCGTGTTATGTGGCGACGAGGTTCGCTGTGCCAAAGTATATAAAGAAGCCACACAGCGCAGTTTCAGGCAGGCAGTGCATTATCAGGAAGGCCGGAAAGTACGTAATTCACGTAACGCCCGGGCAATGCAGAAAGGATCTAAATTCGGCCGCAAACAGCAGGAAGAATCCTGGCAAAGCGCAGAAGTGGATGCTCTGTTCAGGCTGGATAATGCCGGTGTGCGGGTACCCCGGCCCTTCCTGTGTATTGACGGTGTATTATTAATGGAACTGGTAACCGATGCCGGAGGCGCCGTTGCACCGCGTCTCAGTGAAGTCACCCTCAGCGAAACACAGGCAATCAGCGGTTTTAATACCTTGCTGAAAAATATCGTCCGTATGCTGTGTGCCGGTATTGTTCACGGCGATTTATCAGAATTTAACGTGTTACAGGATGCACAGGGGCCGGTCATTATTGACCTGCCACAGGCGGTGGATGCGGCAGCCAATAACCATGCCGAAGCAATGTTCAGACGCGATGTGAATAATATTACCGCTTACTACGCTCAGTTCGCCCCGCAACTGGATAATACCGCCTACGCCAAAGAAATCTGGCAGTTATATCAGGAAGGCAAACTAACCCCGCAAACGCCGTTAAGCGGGGTATTTATCGAGCAGGAACATCAGGTCGATATGGATTCGCTGCTGGATGAAATTACGACTGCCGAAGATGAATATTATCAGCGCCTGCGCGCCAGCCAGCAGCGCGATCAGCAAGACTGAGTTCCCTGCAGAACCCGAAAGGCAGTTTCCCCCGGTGGATATCAGGCAGGAATATAACCTGCCGCGGACTGTGACCAGAATTGCTGTAACAGACTGGCGACCAGGGGAAGTTCTGTGACGCCCTCACGCCCTAAAAAATGACCACTGTCGGGAATACCGTAAAAAGGGGCCGCCAGTTGCTGGCTCAGCCGTAACGAAAACGCCGCAGGAACAATAGTATCGTTCAGTGAAGCGATCACTGCCCGCTGTCTGACGTTACTGATTATCCGATGGTTATCAACCGGTTGCCGGACAAAATCTGCTAACATTTCCAGGCCGGGAACCGCCTCACTGAATCCGGAGACCAGAATCATACCTCCGGTGACAGCCTGCGGATAACGCTGATTCAGATAATTCAACAGAGTGATGCAGCCGAGGCTGTGTCCGACCAGCCAGGTATTTTCATCCGGCTCACCGACCACACTTTCGAGGCTTTCCAGCCAGTGTGAAAGCTGCGGACTGTGCGATTCCGGGAGCTGCGGGGCCTCAGTCACCACCCCCGCCTGTTCTGCCACCTGCTGTAACCACGGGAACCAGTGGTGTTCAGGGGCAGCCATAAATCCGTGTACAATAAACAACCGCGGGACCGTCATTGCGTTATCCTCTGTATCACTTTGATTCTCCTGACCAACAGAATATCTGCGGCCACAGTTTGTCCCTGCAAACCGGTTTCCGCAACCATCAAATCCGGCAAAACAAACCACGCTGGCGGCATAAGCCATATCAGCGCCCGGCCATACGGATCGTCAGCATAAGAGACGGACGGGATCCCACCCCGGGAAAATGATCACCGGCGATCACCTGGATTACCTGAGAAGTAAACGCTCACGCTTTCCGGAATGCATAAAGCAGAATAACGGGACCGGCAGAGTCACCAGCAATAATACCCAGACCAGTGTATAGACGGCATCCACACCATCGTTTTGCAAATTAGTATATAACTTAACCGGCATTCCCTGCGGAAAATAGGCAAAAATCATCACAATGCCAAATTCACCAACCGCACGTACCCAGGCCAGAGAAACAGCCGAAGCCAGCCCTGAAGCTGATAACGGCAGGACCAGATAGCGAAAACGCTGGAATGGTCTGGCCCCCAGCGTCTGCCCAGCTTCCAGTATTTCACGCGGAACGGCACTGAACGCCGAACGGGCGGTGACAATAAAATACGGCAGCCCGCCATAAATTTGCGCCACCATAAAAGCCGCCGGATTATTGACCAGCATCCATCCGAAAGCAGATAACCACTGGCCCGGTAAGCTGTAAGGACCCAGTGCAGAGATAAGTAAAATTCCCATTGCCAGCGGAGGAGTCATCAGTGGCAGTAATACCACTAACTCAACCCCTCGTCTCAGCAGGCCTTCCGTCGACGAATTTGCCAGCCACCAGGCAACCGGCAGACCCGCCAGTATAATAAAAATCAGCGACAACAACCCGTAACCGACAGAGACCAGCACCGCATCGCTGTCACCGTAGGCCAGCGAAAAATCATGCCATGGGGTCATACCAAACAACGTCACAAAAGGCAGTGCCAGCATCACTAATGCCGGCACTGTGAGTAAGGGTAATAACCTGAATCGTGATCTCATTGTTGTTGGTACAGACCTTTCCCTTTAGGCGCGGAATAACCACTGTCACGGAACAGTTTCTGTCCCTGCGGAGTCAGCATAAAGTCGACAAATTTTTGTCCCCGGGCCACACCATTAGGGGCATTTTTCAGTACTGCGGCGTAGTACACCAGCGGCTGAGTATGCAGGACTTTATCCTGCCCTTTACTGTCTTTAATAGTGAAACTGACAGTGTTGTACCACTGCTGCTCCATCTGCGGATTACTGAGGTTTATTTGGTCCGGGAATGACAGATAGGGCAGCCCGGCAGAAATCACTTCACTTTCGTAACCTGCCGCTGCATCAATCTGGCCGCTTTCCAGCCGGGTCAGCAACCCGCCTTCCAGATGAACCTGACGAGGATTTTGTGGTGAGCCCATAATCTGTTCTGCAATGCCGGGCTGACGATAATATTTCTCAGCCAGCAACAGACTAAAAACGATGTTTTGTCCTTTAGGGTCCAGGTAAGGATCTGTGCGGCCAAACTGTAATCCGGGGGTGGTCATTACCTGTAACCAACTGCCGTCATGACGGGTGCCGGCCTCCGCAAACTGCGCGGCATACTTACTTTTCGGATTATAAGCAATCACCATACTGGTACTGGCAACCGGAACCGCGGTCTCGATGAGTCCGGCGTCTTTCAGTATCTGCATCGGGCCGGGGGTGATGGAAACAAAAACATCCGCCTCAATTTTATGGCTGGCCAGCAGGCGGGCCATGCCATAAGCCCCCTGTCCCTGTCCCTGATATGTCCCCTTCTGCTGACTGGCAAACGCCGGACCAAGTTCCTGGTCCATCACTTTTCCCATCGATCCGGCATAGGTCACGCGAATGTTGTCCGATGCCAGTACCGGCATACTGACAGACAGTGCAACTAAAATCGTACAAAGGCCCCTGGACATTATTTTCAACTCCTTTCGATATGTAAAAAAATACATAGCGATTATCCGGAGATATAAATACCAACACAACGAATTATTGCCGGTTTTCTGTCCGTTTTGCAGCACAGATCAATTCAGTGGCCGTGGGTACTGCCGATATGTTTACCAGTCAGTACCGGTAGTTCCGTCTGAGGGTGTTCCAGTTCTTTCAGAATACCGCAATCCCGGGTTGGCAGACTGTCACAGCAGGAGGCCTGTAATTCACTGAGCTGATTCTCTAATACCGACAGTTCGGCAATCCGCTCCCGTACATGGGACAAATGTTCATTCACCAGTTGATTAATTACCGTGCAATCAGCTTCCGGCTGGGCACGTGCCTGTAACAGCTGTTTGATCTCATCCTGCGCCATATCCAGCGCCCGGCAACGGCGGATAAACAGTAAAGTATCCAGATGCTGCTGATCGTAGTAACGGTAATTATTATTCTGGTCACGCAGTGCTTCCGGCAGTAATCCTTCTTTCTCGTAGTAGCGAATAGTCCCGACACTGCATAACGACTGCCGGGCCAGTTCTCCTATCTTCATTTTATCTCCTCACCTCTTGACCCTGTAGTGACTGCAGGGTTTTTACTATAACGACCAGGGTATACCTAGCGGAACAAACAATGAACAGTCACGAAAAAAATAACAACTTACTTCAGCCCCGTAAAATACCGTCTGCGACAGGAAAAATTTCTGCTGTCAGCCCTCTTTCTGCCGGGAAACAACATACCGGTGACCATCAGCACTGCTGCACCGCGGCAGAGCCGGTACTGGATGCCCTGCCACAAGGGAAAAACACCGGTCGCGGTACTATCACGGCCATCCGTATTATGCAGATGGATTGTCCGGTCGAAGAAAATCTGATTACCGGAAAACTCTCGGCCATGCCCGGGGTCGTCAGCCTGCAGTTTGATTTGATGCAAAGGATACTGACGGTGACTCACCGCCAGGAGATACTGGACGATATTTTACAGGCTATCCGTTCTCTCGGTTTTGAGCCGGAATTACCCGGTAAGAATACCGCCAGCAGTATCGTGCCCCCGCCCCCTGTCCGATACTGGCCGCTGATCACCGCCATAGTACTGGCATTCGCAGCCGAATCCCTGAGCTGGCTGCAATTTCCCGGCTGGTTACAGGCACTCTGTGCCCTGGCCGCCGTGTTACTGGCAGGGATTAAGACCTATAAAAAAGGCTGGATCGCCATTAAAAACCTCAATCTGAATATCAATGCCCTGATGAGCGTTGCAGTCACCGGGGCATTATTGTTACAGCAATGGCCGGAAGCCGCGATGGTAATGGTGCTGTTTAATATTGCTGAAATGATTGAGGCGAAAGCACTCGACCGGGCGAGAAACGCTATTGACACTCTATTAAAACTGGCCCCGGAGTGGATGAATGTCCGCCAGGCAGATAATAGCTGGAAACCAATGCAGCCGGCGGATGTGCCCCTTTCGGCGATAGTACGGGTGAAACCCGGCGAAAAAATAGGGCTGGACGGCATTATCGTGCGGGGAAACTCGACCGTGAACCAGTCAGCAATTACCGGAGAAAGCCTGCCGGTAGAAAAGAAAACAGATGATCAGGTCTTCGCCGGCACACTGAATGAGTCGGGCAGTTTCGAATATCAGGTCACCTCTGTGGCACAGAATACCACCCTCGCGAAAATCATCCGTTCGGTGGAGTCAGCACGGGCCAGTAAAGCCCCGACACAGCGTTTTGTCGATCAGTTTGCCCGGATTTATACACCGGTTATCTTTTTGCTGGCATTCGCTGTGGCTATCCTGCCGCCACTGTTCTTCGGCCTGCCATGGACGCCGTGGATTTATAACGCTCTGGTAATGCTGGTGATTGCCTGTCCTTGTGCGCTGGTTATTTCCACCCCGGTGACACTGGTCAGCAGCCTGACGGCTGCGGCACGTATGGGCATACTGATTAAAGGGGGCGTTTACCTTGAGCAAGGGAAAAAACTGCAATGGCTGGCACTGGATAAAACCGGTACCCTGACACAGGGTAAACCGGAAGTGACCGATGTGATCACCCCTGGCATGCTGACTCCTGAACAGGCACAGGCGATAGCCGGCAGTTTATCCGCCTATTCTGATCATCCGGTCTCTGAGGCCGTCACCAGGCACAGTGAGGGGGTGACTCCGTTAACCGTGAATGATTTTACCTCTGTCACCGGCCAGGGGATCACCGG
Organism: Tatumella sp. JGM130; assembly: GCF_018257525.1. Taxonomy (NCBI): domain Bacteria; kingdom Pseudomonadati; phylum Pseudomonadota; class Gammaproteobacteria; order Enterobacterales; family Erwiniaceae; genus Tatumella; species Tatumella sp. JGM130. The sequence goes on from NZ_JAERJS010000024.1 coordinate 13,207, forward strand.
GATCATTAATAACGAAGAATACTGGCTGGGAAATCGCCGTTTACTTCAGGCACGGGGCGTGGAGCTACTGGATACAGAAGAGCGTTATATTGCTCTGGAGAAACAGGGAAAAACGCTGGTATTTTTAGGTCACAGAACCGGTTTACTGGCCGTTTTCGCCCTGGCTGACACGGTGAAACTGACCAGTAAACAGGCAATTGATGAGCTGCATCAGCTGGGAGTAAAAACTCTGCTGCTGTCAGGAGATAACCCGTTTGCTGTCTCCGAAATAGCCCGTCAGGTCGGTATTGACCAGGCAAAAGCACAACAACTGCCGGACGATAAACTGCGGGCGATAGAGGAATACAGCCGCCGGGGCGTCACAGGTATGGCTGGCGACGGGATTAACGACACCCCGGCCCTGGCCCGGGCGGATATTGGTTTTGCGATGGGTATTGCCGGCACCGATACTGCTATCGAAACTGCTGATGTGGCCTTGATGGACGATGATCTACGTAAAATTCCGATGTTTGTTCGCTTATCGCGTAAAAACAGCCAGATCCTGACACAGAATATTTCTCTGTCGCTGGCTATTAAGCTGGTATTTCTGGTTATGACCCTGTTCGGGGCAGGAACGCTGTGGATGGCGGTTTTTGCTGATGTCGGTGCCAGTCTGCTGGTGGTCGCTAACGGATTAAGGATCCTGCGTTACTCCGCCAATGCCTGATCCGGTCATCGCTGTTATCCCCGGACCGGTGCATTCAGTGGGTGACAATGGCCGGTCCCCTGTCACAAACCGCTATTATAGCGCGTTACCGCGCCCTGTATTAGCTCCCGGATCTGATCTGGCAGCTGCCGGGGATTTATCCGGGGTCCGGTCAGACCATATCTGGCTTAAATTGCCCGCCATCCGGATCGGTTTACTGCACTATAAAACGTTGTGCGCACTGATAAATAAATTAAACACCAGCTCCGGATCTTATTTTCACTCTTCCTTCAGTTTAATTTATCAACCGAACCGGCGTTTTCCAGCGCGGTGTGCGCTCTGTCCGTAAACCGCTTTTATTTTGATACCTGCTGTTTTATTTCAGCATAACGGACTGTCAGTTGTTTCAGGTGCATTTCAAGCTGAGACCGGGCAGCAACAGGTAAAGGTTCTCCTGAAGGGTTTTGTGACAGCACCCGCAGTTGCTCTTCAGCCGGTATCGCTTGATTAAATGACTGCATAGTGGAAAAAACGACTGATTTCAGCTCACTGACTGTCATATATTTTCCCTTCTGTTGATCCAGCCTGTTCAGCCGGTCACTCAGTTTTTGTAACGTTGTCATTCCCTGATACCAGCCATTAAGCTGCGCCGCTGGTAAGGTGGTCGCCGCAAATTGTTGCTGCCAGCGTGATGCCATCGGTTTAGCCTGCTCAGGCCACAGGATACTGGCCTGCTTAATCAACTGACGACTGTAGTCAATATTCCAGTCGGGTGACATCTTATCCAGCCGGACAAGTTGCTGCTGTGTTTGTGTTATCAGCGTTTGTGATGACGGACGTTGCTGACGTAACACATCCAGTTGTTCAGGGGTGAGAGGTAAAGGTAACGGAGCCAGTGAAGCCACAAGCTGAGCCTGTAGCGGGTCTGACTGGCGGAGATATTGCCAGCTCCATACAGCGACGCTACTGATCACCAGCATAGTAAACATACCGGCAGCGAAAGATTTCCATTTATTTACCGGAGCGAGCATTGCCGGCTGCTGCTCCGGTGGCATGACGTACACCCACTTCATCACACCGTCTGGTTTGTCTTCATCAGAATAACCCGCAGGGCCACCCGAGGCTGCCGCCATATCATTAATCACGGTCGCAGGTAATACGATGCCGGGCTGAATGGCCGGCCCGGGGCTGGTTATACCAGCACTGTTTTCCAGCCGGACAGCGCTGTTGTGTATCAAAGCACGCAGAGTATCCAGCTTAAGCTCCGGGTGCTGCAGCTTTTCTCCCAGACTTATCAGCAGTTGTTCAGCCCGGTACAGCTGACTAAGGTCGCGGTAGTTAAACGGGAGCGAGCGTATCCGCTGTTGCAGACGCTGACTCAGGCTGCGGAGGATGTCCATTCGGGCATGGGCAGGCCGCGGCCAAAGCACATCCCACTGATGACTAATCAGCGCCTCCAGTATCACGAGTCCTTCATTAAGCCCGAAGATACCGGCCCGTTGCATACGGGCCAGTGTGTACCAGGCCGCTGTCTGTAGTTCCACCCCGTTCATCTCAAACAGTGAGAGACAACGTTTTTCGACGTAATGCCAGTCGACATCCGGACGTGCCGGATGTGTCAGCTTACTCAGTTCATCACGCAGGGAGATATAATCCGTTAGCATACGCGGATCGCCACCGGTTTTAATTTTTCGCGAAGTAATGTCATTCATGACCTGATATCCATTTGAAGTAGCCGGCACTGTGGAGAGGATTATTGTGCCGGTTTATGGCGTTGCTGATACTGGCATACCACAGTCTCTGGCTGGCTAAAACCAGCCCGGAAAATGTACGCTGATCAACCCCCTGTCCGGACGGGATAATGTACCCGCAAAGGTCCGGTCGCTTACTGTTTATGACCACATATAAACGCCGGGGTGACGTCACAGACTATTTGACGGCAGAGCCGTGACGGGGAAGTAAACGGATCCATATTCAGTCCGCTACCCGCCAGTCACGCGTCCATCTGCGCCCGCCGCTGTATGATTCACCGATGAAACTCTGCAATACCAGTCTTATAGTTACTGATCGCTGCCACGGTGGTCTGTCGGCGAGCTTTTACTGACAGAGTGTTAACTGGCCTTAGATACGGGGGATGGTATCCGGGTACTGCTGTTGCTTCAGGTGTCTTAACACCACGCGTCCCGCGGGCATAAATTCGGTACCATAACGAACCAAACCAACCTCTCTGAGTTCAGCGTCAATGGCATAGCGCAGTTCGCCGGGAACGTTCTGCTCCAGCAGTACAACACTTATTTTTTTCAGCCGTGGTTCATATTTAAGCAGAACAGCCGACAGGATACCCATCAGTTCATGGGCTGTTCCCGGCATGCCCTGCAGGATTCTGGTCATATCCGGCAGGCCATAGTCAGGCAGATGTTTTAGCGTGCCGGTGCGGCAATTGAGGATACGCTGCATATTGTCGAGCACTGACAATATGACCTGGTCCTGTTCGCTGACCTGATACACGTCGAGCCCGCCGGTGAAATTGCCGTAGAGAATTTCATACAGCGAAGGGGGATTCTGAGTCATAATTAACCTCCTTTATATGCCAATTACATTCTATCCACTCAGTATTAATATTGCTTTTGCGGTATCGGCCAGAACAGCATGCGTCGTACCTGGACATCTGTTTTGATGCTCATCATAGTTCACGTCCTGTGGTTATCTGATGTTCTGTCCGGGATTCAATAAACACTCCTGCTATCGCTGTTCCAGAAAATATTCCGATTCATCCGGAATAATACCGTCACAATAACGTGTATCTTCCCAGACCAGTCGCCAGTGCACATCCCGGTAGCAGACCGGGTCATCGGTTATCAGTATTTCAGTGGCGCTTTCCATTAATACATCATAATAAATCTGAAGCGGTGCCTTCATTCCGCGGATAAAATAATTATAGGCACCGAGGTTTTTAAACCCGCGGATACCTTCTTTAAACACCAGGAATTTACGGTCATATATTATTTCCACCGGTTCCCAGATACCGTCACAGGGCACCGCATCGTCAGTTTTTATAATAATATCGCTGCGCTCCGGCACGGGCGGAAGGTGTTCAGGAAAGACCGGATAGGATAAATGAGTTAAGTTGTAGATATATTTATTGGGAGCCAGCAGAGTCTCTGCATCGAAAAAATTGCAGACATTATCGTGCGGCGGATACAGCAGGTTATCTCCCCGGAACTCTGCCGCAACCCGCCACTGATTAATTTCCTCTATTTCCGGGGGATAGGGTTCCCGCTGCCCTCCTCGTTCATCATGGCAGGGATAATAAAAATAAGTTCTGATTAAACTCACGGGCCGATAAAGCTGGTGAAATACTCCTGACTGACGCTGCCATACCTGCCGGTTGCCCGCTGCCAGTTCCGGCAGTCCTTTATCGTAAAGGCGCAGGGCGTCATAAATCCAGATAATAGCCTCTGGATCAAAACCATTGGTTTTCTCTTCCGGCCAGGTTTTCAGCGCCTGTTCATATTTTTCAGTAAAACACGCCCAGGCATCCCGCTTACGCTGCCACAGGGTATAGCTGCTCAGCCGTTGCAACAGCCAGAACAGTCTGCGACGCACCTGTTCATCACTCATCGGGTATTTGGTTTTTTTGATGCTCATCATAGTTCACGTCCTGTGGCTGTCTGATGTTCCGCACGGGATTCAATAAACACTCCTGCTATCGCTGTTCCAGAAAATATTCCGATTCATCCGGAATAATACCGTCACAATAACGCGTATCTTCCCAGACCAGTCGCCAGTGCACATCCCGGTAGCAGACCGGGTCATCGGTTATCAGTATTTCAGTGGCGCTTTCCATTAATACATCATAATAAATCTGAAGCGGTGCCTTCATTCCGCGGATAAAATAATTATAGGCACCGAGGTTTTTAAACCCGCGGATACCTTCTTTAAACACCAGGAATTTACGGTCATATATAATTTCCACCGGTTCCCAGATACCGTCACAGGGCACCGCATCGTCGGTTTTTATAATAATATCGCTGCGCTCCGGCACGGGCGGAAGGTGTTCAGGAAAGACCGGATAAATCAGCGCTTTCAGGTTATAGCAGTAATTATCAGGCTCTAACAAATATTCAGCATCAAAAAAGTTACAGACATTATCGTGCGGCGGATACAGCAGGTTATCTCCCCGGAACTCTGCCGCAACCCGCCACTGATTAATTTCCTCTATTTCCGGGGGATAGGGTTCCCGCTGCCCTCCTCGTTCATCATGGCAGGGATAATAAAAATATTTATCAATAAGATCTACGGGTCGCGCAAGCTGATGAAATACTCCTGACTGACGCTGCCATACCTGCCGGTTGCCCGCTGCCAGTTCCGGCAGTCCTTTCTCGTAAAGGCGTAATGCTTCATATGCCCTGATAATACTCTTCGGGTGGAAACCCTTTGTAATCTCCTCCGGCCAGGTTTTCAGCGCCTGTTCATATTTTTCAGTAAAGCATGCCCAGGCATCCCGCTTGCGCTGCCACAGACTGTAGCTGCTCAGCCGTTGCAACAGCCAGAACAGTCTGCGACGCACCTGTTCATCACTCATCGGGTATTTGGTTTTTTTGATGCTCATCATAGTTCACGTCCTGTGGTTATCTGATGTTCCGCACGGGCGGCATTAATCATTATTCGGCCATTCGCTTTACTGCGCAGCTCATCGTCATGCAGTTTTCGCGTATATGTGGCATAAGGCGGCGCTATCCCCTCAGGTTTGCTGTAACCGTGTAGGCCTTCCGCCTCTTTCCAGTCTGTCGGATAAAACTCCGCTTTTACGCCATTAATATCAGTGCTGACCGGTAGTCCGGTCGCTTTGACCTGCTCACCGATACGGTTAAGCTCTGTTTTCAGCATTTCATCCAGCACCGCTGACAGCTGCCGCCACTCCTTTGCACTGCCCGGGACTTTCCGGTAACCCCAGAATCCCCCGGCAGCACGGGAGCCACCGGGCGTTGTCGCCAGCGCAGTCTCATTGCCGAAAGCGCGAAAAATTGTACTACCCGCCATTTCCCTGGCGCTTTTGGCGGTAATTTCACCACTGAAAGATGCAATATTCGTAAATACCTGCTTATCCCCAAATGCCGGGCTCTTACCTTTATGCCCCAGTAAATCCGGGTAGCTTTTTTTTGAATATTTCAGCCGCAGTCTGTCTTCATGAAGTTTCTCAGCATGAAGACTCGGGTAACGGGTCCCCTTTTTCGGCGCTTCCCTTAAAGGACGCTCGATAAGGTACGCCTCCGCTTCACGGTAAACAGCAGCTCGTCCGGAGCTCTTTCCTAGCTCCAGAATGTCACCTTTATAGACCATTGCCTGCAGCACTCTCAGCTTTGTATTCAGTTCCTGCAGCGCCGGCGGGATCATCCGTCCGCCCATATCCCGCAGAATGACAAAACCTTTTGCCAGCGAGCGAAGCTGCACGAACCATTTATCCGGTAAGGCTCGTCCCAGTGCCGAACCGAGGATTGTATGGGTTACCGTTATCATGGTGTTACAGAACACACCAAATTTATCCAGCAGCACAGTCTGGTGAGACTGGAGATCCAGTGCCTTCAGCCATTTCGGTGCATCCCCTTCACCGACACGATTCAGAAACCTGACCATATCACTGAGCGTTTCCACATTTTCCGCCGCCTTTGTTGTGACCCGCAGGCACAGACGTCCGACGCCTTTAATAACACCGCCAATCACCGGGATCAGTGCAAACAGCAGAATCACCAGAAACACCCATTCAGTGGTACTTTCCCGCTTTTTAGGTTCATTGATTAAGCCAATCGATACTGCCAGTAAATCACGCACCGCAGTGATATCCCCCACCAGGGGAACCATGCCTATCGCGGCATCGGTAATAATCTGCCCGATAGTCTGCTTTTCATTAAATGCTCCCTGCAGGGTGCCCCAAATCCACTGACTGGTTTCCAGACTGGTCTGTTTAAACCAGGCGGTGGTGCTGATATCACTCATAATTCACTCCCTGTGTAACGGGTAATCAGGTCTCCGGCCTGACCTGTATTTATCGCCTGAAGCTGGTAACGCGGGTTATCCTCAGGTAGCTTACGGGAAAAGCTACGGCTGTCTGCCCCCAATTCAACCCTGACCGGCCCCTCAGGTACATCATCAAGGTGCAGGTAACCAGCGCCATCCAGATTGCCGGTACGTACTGAACCGTCCGCCAGGGTTGCGGTAAACGGCGCACCGACCACCGGCGCGTCATCATGGTAAAGGTACTGCATCAGTGCATCAGCCGGATTTCTTACCGGCCCGGCAAGCCATGGTAAATCCGGGGTCTGATCTGCTGAACGAAGTTTCAGCGTGCGTCTTATATTGCGGGTGAAGGTATGTAGCGTCCCGTACTCTATCCCCCACGCTTCAATCTTCACGTAGCTGCCACCGCCAATCAGCGTTACCTTCTTCTTTCCGGCGAACAGCATGTCGCCCATACTACTGATACTTAATTTCTGTGCTGCACTCATCTGCAAAGCACCATTCTGTGCCTGAATCTGTACCGGTCCCTGGCCGGAGATAAGGCTCAGCTTACCGTTCCGTGAAAAAAATCCGAGAGCCTGCTCTGCCAGCAACGCCGTATTATCCCGCGAACCGGTACTTATATCCCCGCCAGTATTGATGCCGATATTATCCGTCGCGGCGAATTGCAGGTGTTCACCGCTGCTAACCGCTATGCCCTCAGGTGCCGTGAAATGAATCACTTCATTCAGAGGTTTTAGTCGCTCATTGAACATCGCTATCTGGCTGGCTAAATCCGCTTCCAGCGCCAGCGCCTGCCGTTCCGCATCCGCCAGCAGGGCCAGCCGTTGACGCCCCATATCAATTTCTCGCAGGGCTTCCTCCATGCTCAGCACATCGCCTTCGGCTTTGGCCTGGCCTGCGACTGTCACCAATAGTCCCTTCGCCACCCGGATGACTCCGTACTCATCGGTGCGCAGCTCAAACCCGGTGCCGCGCGGTTGATTCTGCGTATCCACGATATGGCCCTGGTTCAGCGCGGTGGCGCCGAACGGCGTGCTGAGCGTAATATGCTCTGCCTGCCGCTGGTCCTCCATTCGCAGCTCGTTATCCCCTGCGGTGCGCAGAATGTTCTGGCTGCGGTTATTGCGGGTCACCACATCCGGATGTTCAGAGTCATGGTGCGCATAAGCGATATACGGGCGATCCGGGTCACCGCCGTCAAAGGCAATCCCCACTTCGGTGCCGCCAATCAGCGGTGTGTGCCAGCCATACGTTTCTCCGGCATAGGGTTTCGCCTGGCGTATCCACAAGTAGTTATAGCCGGGGCCGGCATCTTCACGGCTGAAGTCCAGCCTCACCCGGTAGCGCCCCTGTTCATCCAGATGGGCATACAGGGCATTTTTCTCATCGCTTTCGACGCGGGCGGTCAGCGTCCCGGCGATCAGCGGGCGCGGCACTGGCTGTGGTCTGAAGCAAAACTGCTCGCTGCAGGGCATGCCCCACACGGAGACCTGCAGACGGGTGTCACGAGCCGCGCGGAAGGTGGCAAGCGTAATCACCATTCCCTCTTTCAGCTCCGGCACCTCAGTGTTCCCGGTGTCCAGTACCATGCCCGGCGTCAGGTGGCTGGCGTTGCTGAACAGGTGCAGACGAATAGCGTTATTCAGCGCATATTCATGGTGTATCCGGGCATAACAGGCGCCGCTTTCGGTTTCCGGTTCAGAAGTGGTGTTATCACCGGCTTCGCGGTAAGGCACCAGGTAGCGGTAGTGTTCGCCAGTGGTGGCAACCCCGGTTCTGACGTCTGCAGTCGTCTCCATTGGTGTGCCGGCGGTGCGATAATTGTAATCCCGGGTGGTAACGCTGCCGGTGACGGTGTGATGCCACACCCGTGCCCCCCACACCGCTTCAACCGCGCCGTCATACAGTGCGGAGGGATCACGGTACGGCAGCTGCACACCAAACTGATACTGTCGCTGGCTATCGGCAAAGGTCACCGTATCCAGCCGGTGGTGAGGTTGACGCCTGTGCGAAACCAGATGCCGTCTTCAGCCAGAATGCGCTGAATAAACTGCAGGTCCGTTTCACGCCACTGGGTGATAAGCTCACGGACCGGGTAAACGCGTTCCAGGCGGAACTCAAAATCTGACGCTTCCAGCCCGTGGCTGCGCAGTATCTGCTCCACCAGTTCCGGCACCGCGACATTCTGCCAGACAGCACAGCGGCGGGAATAAGCCAGCAAAGACAGACGCGACGAGATTGTCACGGCAAAATGGCTCTGATCTGCCGTCTCTTTCAGGTATTCAAAACCGGTGATGATGCCCTGAACCACCCTGCCGCTGTGCATACGGAGGGTGGCATATTTCAGCATCGTATCCTGACGACTGATAGCGAGCTGTGGCGTGGTGAACTCAATCCGCCATTCGAACGGTTCGCTCAGTGCTTCCCGCCCGTGAAAGTTCAGCACATCGGGTTTCAGCAGGCTGTCATTAATCTCAAGCGTATATCGGGTCGGCCCGTTATCCTGCGGGGTGTCCATATGCTTACTCCTTTAGCGGCACCAGAGTCAGTCCGGTGCTGTTGAGCTGGATAGTACGCGGCTTATCCGGGTCGAGATCAGCGCGGCTCAGCACCAGCTTCCAGGTGTTGTTATCGAGGTCCGGACGATTGAATAGCCCGACCACTGCGACGAATTTTGCGGCCTGCTCCAGCGGCATATTGAGGATGATGCTGCCTTTGGGCATCACCAGCAGTGACTTACTGGCCACAATATCCTCTTTCAGGCTGGTGTTCGCATCGCGCAGTAGTTTCTGATAATCCGCGGCATCCACCTGCTGCCGGTCTTTGAGCTGCCAGACCTGCACCATAGTCGCGAGCGGTGTCTGACTTTCATCGGCATTGGCGGCAGCACGTGGTTCAAAGTCGAGGTGCAGTACCTTTATTTTTTTGCAGAAGATGGCCTTGGTGATACTGACGGCGCCATCCGTTACCGACTGAGTCAGGCCGCAGCCCGTCAGCAGAACAGTGAGCAACATCAGAGATGCGCCAGATTGCAGGGAAGTGAATGTCATTTCAGGTTCCTTTCAGACGTCACAACAGGATTGTCAGGGGGCGGGTATTGAGTTATCAGCCAAACCGATAGCCGGCGGGCTGTGCCGGCGAAAGCGCACTGCAGGTCAGCCCTGCATAGGTACCCGTGCTGACCGTCAGGTGGCTGCGTTCCGCCGGATTATCAGGGTTGAGGCCCAGCACGCCGGTACGTCCCAGCTGCACCCGGTTTGTCTTACCCAGCCGGGGTTCAGGCAGGCAGCTAACCGGCACCGTGAGACGAAGGCGTACATCGGCGCGGTAACCCATATATACCCGCAGCAGCACCATCAGGTCGGTATGTATCTGCCCGCCGGGCAACCAGCCCTGTGCTTCCTGTCTGTTATCGGTCGCCAGCATCAGCAGAATACGGCTGCAGGCCTCTTTCCCGGTCCTGCCGAGGGTGGCACGCTGTGACAGAGACACGCGACTGGCTTTACCGAGTCCGCTGCGACTCTCTATGGATACTTTCACCGGGTCCGGACGGATAACCGTGGCCCGGGTGTGCGGGGCCAGCAGAGTCACCAGCTGGCGGATACCTTCGGCGTTGCGGGTTGGCAGGCGCAGGGTGCCAAGCAGCGCCAGAAAACGAGAGCACGGTGTCGCCACCTGTTCTGCGGTACCCGGAATACCGAGCCCTACCAGTCCCAGCAGACATCGGGAGATGTCATCTTCGCCACCAGCGTCAAAGGTCACCGGATAGGCATATTTACGCCAGATACGGTAATACTGGGTCAGAATACGGTGGCTGAAGATATCCAGAAACGCGGAAGTCGCCTGATACCCCTCACGATGCTGGGCGATATCATCCAGCAGTGCGGTCGGCAGCGGCGAATCCACACCGTACATGCCGAGGAAAGTGGTGCGCACCGTCGGTACCTGGCCGGGCTGATCCTCATCAGTTTCAATAACTTTAAGCTCACTGACCGGGAAGCCCATCCCCGGCCAGGGACGGAAGCGCACCGGGTCAGTACTGATTTTGTCGGTACTGCCAAGCGGAGGAGCCTCCGGGTTTTCCTGCTCCAGCAACTGGCATAAGCGGTAGAAATTAACCCGCCAGATGTTGTTACGCAGTGCCTCTGTCAGCCCGGAATGTGCTGGCTGTGATTCTCTTTCCATCGCAGTCGTTTCCCTGTTGGTTGCAGTACCAGTGTCAGCTGATTAAAAAGGTGGACGTCGGCATAGAGAGCAAAGAAGCGGTGCAACATCTCACCAAACAGGGTGACATCCCCTTCCCCGGCAAAATTGTCAGCATCGAGGGTGATTTCGATGTCGACCCCGCGCAACATAAAGCCCTTTTCAAAGCGACGAATAAGGGTATGTTTCACCGCCACAATCGCCTCCAGGCGGCGGCGGTTCATCTCATCACCGGTCCAGTCATACAGCGCCAGTGTTCCGCGCAGTACCTCCGGGTTATCCATCATGCTCAGGAAACTGGAGCCCAGATGGCTCATGACCCGCCAGTGGAAGCGGTCACTGGCCGGTGGATAAAGTGGCAGCGTCGGCACTTTCAGATTCAGGACTTTTACCGGTACTTTGCCGGCTTTCACCACCCGGTCCAGCAGGGTGCTTTCCAGTGAGCGCCTCGGCAGCTGGCCGTTGGTTGCGGTAATACGGATCGAAAGCGACTCCGGAGTGTGAGACAACTGCTCAAGCTCGAAGGACTTTCCGCCAAGGATAAGCCAGGTGTCATACAGTCCCGAAGGACCGCGCTTCACGCGGGTGTGGAAGTAACGTTCCGGCGCATCAAAGCGCATCATGCCACCACGGTGACGGAAGCTGGTGAATGGTACATACGGATGCTTGCCGTTTTTCACCGCCCCGTGAATATCATCCACGCTGTAGATTTCCGTATGCCCGTCCTGAACACGCAGCGGACGCAGCAGGTATTCGCTCTGTAGCGTGTCTGGTGTCAGCGGATCAGCCTCCAGGGAGAACAGATTAATCACCGGGGCGCAGTGCAGACGGAAGTTTTCGGTGTCAAACGGCAGATCCGACGGCCAGCTACCATTCAGCACGATATCGATCTCAAACCAGGTATTTCTGGCACTGAGGCCGGTCAGTTCAAGCCCCCGCAGCTCTACAAACATGAATTTTTCGCGGAAGCTGAAATACTCCAGCAGCAGCTGGTAGCCGCTGAACGCTGAATCGCCTTTCGGCCACAGGCGGTCGGTATCGTCAAAGCCCATCGGTTTACACCAGCCGTCAAAGGCCACCCTTGCGGTACCGGTTCTGCTGTGACGGACGTACATGGCGTGAACCTGTCGGGTCATCGCCAGGTGCAACGCCGGAGCCACCGGACTGTCAGCATCAAGGTAAATAATGACCTTATCGATACCGGCTTTTGACCAGTCCACTTTATCCGGACATTCGAAACACAGACGAATAGCGGCTCTGCCATCCGGTTCGGTCTGCAGACGGGCATCTGCCAGCTGCAGGGGCTGCAGCGCTACCTCACGGGTAGTACGGTACTGACAAACTGTTTTCTCCGGCCCGATCGGGCGCGACAGCACCGGGAAGCCTTCTTCCAGGGTTTCCTTTTTGCGCAGCTGCTGCCACTCCGGGCTAAAGGCCACTACGGTGAGCGACGGAATAGTGCGCATATAATGCGGCCACAACAGACTCACCAGCCCTTCAGTCAGTTCCGGCAGGTCATCATCGAGTTTTTCACGCAGCCGCCCCATCAGGAAGGCAAAGCCTTCAAACAGGCGCTCCACATACGGGTCGCGGGCTCCGGTTTTATCCAGGTTAAGCATCGCCGCCCGGTCCGGGTGGGCGCGGGCAAACTCTTTACCTGCTTCGCGCAGGTAACGCATTTCAGCTTCATAGTAGCGAAGGGTTAAATCATCCATGTGCGGAAATCCTGAGTGGAAAAATCATCAAAAGAAAGATGTCATCAAGAGGGGGGGCGTTAACTGAAAAACCGTGGCTGGCGGTGATTTATCCGCACAGCACCATCGCCCGGGCCGGATCAATCGCAATCAGCCCCGCCAGCAGTGCATCCATTTCCGGGGTGAGCCGGGCTTTGTCGCTTTCACTGCGTCCGGCTTTCAGACGCAGTAAGCGCAGACGACGGGCCTGTACATCAAACAGTAATCCTGGCTCCCAGTCACTGAGGGTCAGTTGCGGCGCACTGGCAGTGAGTTCGCCGAGCAGGTGCAGGGCAAGCTCGTTGCGGCCATACTGTTCTGCGACCCGGGCCATCAGTAAGCGGAGTAACCAGCGGCTTCGTGGTGAGTCCATACCCGGACGGCTCTGAAGCCAGCCCAGCGCCGTTTCCAGCCCCTCACGGTCACCTTTCTCCATCGCTTCCGCTTCCAGCGCCAGAATGTCATCTGTCTGAGGGACGCTGGCCACTGCCGGCAGATCGCTGAACCCGGGCATCTCATCATTGACCTGTCCGGCTATCCAGTTGAGCGTCGCCTCATCAGCCAGCGGTGTGCCGTCACTCCAGGCCAGCGTTTCCAGGCCCGGCAGACGTTTAAGTAACAGCCGCAGATCGCTCAGAATGTAATCTGCCCATTGATCCCCGGGGCTTCCTGCACGGCTCAGCCCCTGCCACAGATACCACTGCAAATCGAGCCAGAAGCGGTTACCGCCTTCGATGAATATCACATCCACCAGCTCCGCCAGCTCAGTCCAGCTCTGCTGCAGATACAGGCGTTTCAGCTGGGCGCGGTAGTCCGCTTTGGGCGGCAGCAGGCGTGTACGGCCGCTGGCATCAAGTGCCGGTAAATGCGTCACCAGGTCCCAGCGGGCAGCTTTCATCATCCGGTGGGCCGCCAGCCAGCCCTGCGGCTGTTCCACCACCCAGCCGGACAGTACGCGTAACTGGCGAACCAGCTCCACTTCAGAGTTGACAGCAGCGGCCACCGGAACAGCCTTACCTGATGACGGGATAGTATGACTGTCGTCACCCGCCCCACCTGTCCGGGAGGCTGCCAGCGGTGTATCCAGCCCGCCGCTACCAGCCAGCCGAGTTTCCAGCATACTCAGCAGGCCGGTAAATGCAGGCCGCCCTGCCTCTGGTAACGAGTCCAGAACGGTCTCCAGCAGGCACAGGGCCGCAGCTGTACAGGCGGTTTCTTCCCGCGTCACGTCCGGCCAGCGCGAGAATGCATCGCGTACTTTTTCACTGTTCAGCCAGTCGAGTGCCGCCAGTCTGGCGGTGCTGCGCTGTGGGTGACAGTGCACCCCGGCCTGGCTGAGCATCGCGACCAGCAACAGGATGCCATCGGTCAGACCGGCATCACCGTCACGATGCAGACGGGCAAAGGTATACCAGGTCACCACCCGGATATCGCGGGCATGCCGGGTGAGAATACTTTCCGCCAGGCGGCACAGCGCGTCTGTATCGGTGCCTGACAGTTTATTGATTTCCTCGCGCATCAGCTGAAAATCATCTTCACAGACCGGGTCGTCACCGGCACCGTTCGGCAGCGTCGTCAGCCACGGCAACCACAGGGAAAGCCTTTGCCGGGTCTGTACCAGCAGTGCAGCACGCCGGGTTGCATCCGGCAGACACAGGTTAAGGAGTGTTTCTGCAGTTGCCATTTATTCGTCTCCGGAAAAGGTGAGCAAACCGCGCGGGGTGCCCACGGAAAAAATAGTCTGCGGCAGGCTGAAGCTCTGTAATCTGAGCAGTGCCAGAGGTCCGTCACCGAGCTCGCTGCGCATAATGAATTTCAGCGGATTACCCTCAGGGGTGGTCCACTGCAGCTGTGTCCGGCTGCTGTCGATAGGGGTGGTACGCGCCTTATCCAGCAGACGGATAAAGCCCCAGTTTCCCTGGTTATTCGCATACAGGCGCATTTCGCTACTGGTCGATCGCCAGCTCAGATTCACCCCCGGGTACCAGCTGTTGCCAGGCCAGCTGAAACTCTGCCAGCTTTCCATCTGGTTGAAGTAATCCAGTTTCTGTCCATCCAGGGTCAGCTGCATTCGCGCCACATCCCTCGACGGTCGCGCCATCAGTTCAAAGTGAACCCCGGCATCGCCCTGTGCAAAGACGATATCGGCAATGTCAGCCAGCAGGTTAATGGCTGACAGAAACGCCGGGTTAACGGTCATCCCCTGGCTTGCCGCCGGATCCACCACCCAGTGACTGCCCTCCTGATGCAATATGCCGCTGAGGTTGTTTTTGATAAATGCGGCGATACGCCCGGAATCACTTCGCAGGAACTGTGCCAGTAATGGCAATGAAGCATCGCTGCCGGTGGCCTTGAACGGATAACGTCCGGCAAAAGCGGTGTTCCACTGCGAAACAATAGTGCTCTGCCAGCGGGCATTAAGACTGCCTGCGGCCGGAGCCAGCACCTGACGCCAGGCCAGGTCAAGCGGCTGAACAAACAGTGCCTGACCAAAGCCGTTCCACTCCTGCCCCAGACTTGCCGCCGCCAGGCTTCCGTAGTCACGGGTGTCCGTCAGATCGATGGTTTTCCCACGGAAAACGGTCTGGGCCAGCATCCAGGCCATGGCCTGTGGATCGGGCGCACTGGTCACCTGCTGCAGTTTAAGGCGCACCTGGGTCACCCGTGCCAGCCAGGACTGGAAGCTGAGATTACCGTTCGAGCCGGTACCGTCCTTCCCGGCCATCAGCCCCGTAAGCGGACCAAACACGCCGTCCAGCGGCCCTTTGGGCCCCTGTGCCTGCTGAATAAACTGTCTGGCGTTTTTCTGACGCCCTGCCAGTTTCTTCGCAGATTCCACCAGGGAATCCGCAAGCGTTTCACCTTTGGCCCCCGTCTGGCCCTGCCAGGCCAGGGTGTTCATCAGCGCCACCAGAGGAGACTGGCGGATATCTGCCAGCAGGTTAAGCTGAGCAATGGCTTCGGAGAGCGATCCGGCTTCCTGCCACTGGATACTGTTGGCCATATTCAGCCATGCGTTACCAAAGTCGGTGAAATAGCGCTCTGTCAGCCGCTGCTTCAGTGCTTCCGGTGACACATCGTTGCCCGGCTGCCGGGTTTTGTCAGTCAGCACCCAGTCGATTTCATCGCGGCGGTTTTTTACCACCTGATCAATCGCATCCTGCACCTGCTCCTCCCAGGCCTGACGGGTGAACATCCCCGGCACTATTTCTTCTGATAAAAACAGCGATGAGGCATCCGTATCACCGGTCATGTCCGCGAGGGTTAAATCCGGCCAGTTGCGGGCAATACGCCCGAGCATCTCCTGATACAGCCCGGACTCCGCGTTACGCTGTCCAATCTGTTTAAGCAAAATCTGGCGCACCGTGCCAACCAGCATACGGTCGGTGGTAATTTTCCACGCCGGATGAACCGGTAAATTCCGGGCATAGAAGCCAAGCAGCTTCGGTCCCTGAGTCCGCCACACGCTGTCTGGCACGCCGGGGCGCTTCGGCCAGATTTTCAGCAGGTTGCCGGCAAGCCAGTTTTCATCGGCTTTATCGGGGCGGGCCAGCATCAGGTACCCTTTCAGCAGGCTATACGTTTTTTGGGTGGCGGAGGTACGCGCATCACTTGCCGGTGGCAGCTGAACAAAGGCATTCAGCTGACGCCGGAGTTCATCTGCCAGTACATCACGCATCAGCTGCTGGTTGTTACGGGCGTACAGCGGCCAGAGCATCTGCAGAGTGTCGCGGTCCTGATTCAGGCCAAAACGGGTGTACCACGGCGCGCCGTACACTTCCCGGTTCTGCAGACGGGCAATGGTCTGCTGCAGCGCCAGCTGGTGACGCAGCCGCTCCGGCAGGGGTTGTTTTGTATCGGCAGCCATCCGGGCAGTATCCCGGGCCAGCCAGATTTGGGTACGGTTGACGGAGAGTGACAGCAACGTGCCGGCCCCCCAGAGCAGGACCAGCCCCGGCAGCATCAGGCGCAGCACTTTTTGCCAGTGAACACCGGTTTTACGGGCCTGCGCCCGCAGGCTGTCCGTTTCAAGTACCTGCCAGACCGGTGGTGACAGCCGCGCATGGGGGACAGTCGCTGCACCTGGCAATGCCGGGCTGAACATCACGCCATGCAGGCGATAAGGTACCGGACCGGACATCAGCATGGTGAATAACGGCAGCAGAGACTGGCGGAGACAACCCCGCAATACCTCAGAGAGGTTTAATAACCAGTGATGCTGCGAGTTTTCCAGCAGAGCGGCCACACCGGCCCCTTGCAACTCTGACGACAGTGTCGCCAGTGCTGTACGGCGTTCATCCGCTGTGGCTGCGGGGCCAAACAGAGCTCCCGTCGGCGGAGCCCTGTCACCATCATCTGCCCATGCCCCTTCAAGGACCACCCACAGCCAGACCGGCAGTTGCCAGCCCAGCAGGATATCGGTTTTCTGACGCACACGCAGCAGGGTGTCCTGTCTGGCCGTATCAGGGAGCGTATCGGCATTCATCACCTGTATCACCCCGTCCAGTGGACGCTGCGGGCGAACGGCTTTCAGTGCCGACAGAAACTCGTCACCGGGCACGCTGTCCGACTGCCCACCATGGATCAGCACAATTCCGTCACTCTCCTGCCAGTGATCGCGCTTAAGGCCCGGGGCTACTTTTTCGAGATCACTGTCACTGCCCTGTACCAGCAGCAGACGTACTTTTGCCTTCCAGCGGCGGCGGTAGCGTAACTGCAGGTGATCAGTCAGGGCTTCGGCACTAAAGCTTTTCTCTGCACGCTCTTTTTCGTCAACAAAGGTATTTGCGGCGTTACTATCAGGAAGGAAGGCCGAATACGCTTTGTTGTGACCCCATGCCCGCCGTGCTCCTTTCCTTCCGGAGATGAAAAATAGTTGTTCCAGGCTCCAGAGCAGAGCCAACAGAATGACACTGACGATCGCGCAGAGCGTCACTATCCACTCAAGGGGATACGGGCCGAGACCAAATATTCTGTCGACAAAATTACTGCCAATTGTCAGAGCAAAAATAATGATTGCTGAGACAAAAATCAGCGCCAGAATAGCGAGTCCGGGCAAGGCTTTTGGTTTTATTTTAGTATTTCCTTTTTTATCGTTGCTCATCCCTGATAATGTCCTTTTCTCGTTCTGCTATCGTCATTGAGATCAGCCAGATATCGTCACTTCCGGGATCCGGTTGTGCTGCAACCAGCTGTCCCCCCGGTTCTGAAACCTTGTCCGCGGCCAGTGCCACTGCTATCCATGGTGATGCCTGACCGGCATACCCGAGCGTGGCATCGATATTATTAATATCGCCCGTCAGGCTGAGTGTTAATTTATTATCTTCACAGGATTGATTCAGTCCGGGCCTGTCAGTAACAGCTTCACCAGTAATCCAGATACCGTTGATCGCGTCGGGGGATAATCCAGCCCAGCGAAGAGCGTGCGCCATATTATGCGTCAGTGTTTCGGGGATGCTCTTTTGCGGACGATGTAGTCTGACAGCATCAGGGTAGTGGTGACTTTTTCGGTTACACAGCACTATTGCAGCTATGGCTTCTGCATCATTTTCCTGTGGTAAAGTCCGCAGTGTGAGCGTCAGAATAACCAGTACGGACGGTTTGGCCCAGTGATGATCCAGCCAGTAATCCAGAGCATTCATGCCCTGCCCCGGTATCTGACGTAGCGCCCTCCCGGATTTCTCTGTGACCAGCTGTAGCAGTTCTGCCTCTTTCGCTACCGAAAGCTCTGCATCACACTCTAATACCAGCCAGCACGGTAGTTCCTCAGGAAGGCGTTTCAGTGTTTTGTTTATACGTAGCGCGGCTTTTTCAATGGCTTTTGCAACAGCCTCCGGGCCGGCATCAAAATCCGTTATCGGGGCGTGTCTGATAGACTCTCCGCCACTTCGCGGTTTGGTGGTTTTCAGGAGCGGAATGCCCAACGCCATTGCTGCGCTCAGGCTTCCCGTACCCCGACCGGCCGGGGTCTGTACCCAGGTATTGAGAACCCAGGAAAAACGCCTGCCACGTGAAATTTCGGCTTCTTCCAGGTCATCACTTTCGTAGTTCCAGCCCGCTTCACCCTTGAGTTCAAGCCGGTACCCGATATGACGAAAGACAAACAGCCCCCCCCACAGACAAAAAGGCAGACCGATCGCCGTAAACCAGAATGAGATCCCACGCTGATCTCCGGTCCATTGCCACAGGGTCAGCACCAATCCAGCCAGCAGGATGACAACCAGAAAAATTATCCAACGCATTGTCGACGGACGTGAAACCCCATCGGCATTTTCAGGGACTTCATCCAGATAAATCGGCATATTCAACCAACCTTCGCCGCAGAAAAAGAGCTTATCAGCGTACAACCGCAGCCACATTTATGGCCTTCAAAAGCCACCGGGAGGCCGTTTTCATCAAGGTAATCAGGGTTACCTTCAACAATGGTGGTTTCTCCATGCTCAGGGCAAGAGACTTTATCCCCTTTACGAGCAGCGCCAATACCACCAAACTTCATGGTGGCGGAACAGGTTAACACCGAACCGCCATGGATCGTTTTATCCCCTTTACGGATTATTTTTAACATTTTCCACTCACTTTAATTTTATTACTTTCAGACCATGGGTTAGCTGTAAATATTCAGGTCGCTAAAGACAACATTACCGTCGAGTGATTTATTTTCTGCATTGATATACCTGATCAAAAAAATATCACTCTCAATTATCAGTAGTGTTAATTTATTTTCCTGAATAAAATATGACTTTATTTTTTTCACCTAATGACAAACGCAAATATTCCTTGAGTGACTTAACATTAAACAGCAAATGATTTTTATAATCGCATTCACTTCGCCAGTAAGCACTTCACGCGCAATTAAATCCCCGTCCTTAACTACTCTGCAATATAATCAAACCATTAACACCATTAATAACCACTGGTTTTTTAGCATGCCTTTTAAGCACCCTTTGTTATTACAATAAATTATATTCAACAGGTTCACCCCAGATACTTAATCATTTAATGTAATTTACAAATATAATGATATTTATTTTGAAACATCATGCATTGACGACATTTTATTTTTCCTTCAATAAGGCTTGAAGTATTAATGTAATTATTTTTTTAATAGTATTGTTAACGATAGCATCGATTTCATCGCCAAAAGCACGGTTGAGGTGTGCAGTCGCGCGACGATAGCGTTCATACAAATTCGAACGCGATACACAGAACGCTTCGGCTATTCGGATGAGGGGGGATCGTCCGATGGCAGCAATGGCATACGCGATATCAACTCTTTTGCCGGGCTATCTCAAACGCGTCCCGAAGGATTTCGGCTTCCATCGTTTTGCGGCCCGGCATTTATTCAGGCTGTTTGAACTTTTTTCTCCTGTGCTTTGACCCCGACGACGCTGACTACCTTGTCGCCTGCGGCGATCGCAGACTTCCCACCATCGTTCATGAGCCGTTTCCACTTAAAAAGAAAACTGAGTGTGATACCATATTGCCAGGCAACGAGTGAGACGGTATAACCGGGCTGCATGGCGATCGCAACAAAACGGGCTTTCTCTTCGGGAGTATAACGACGGCGCTTTTGCTCGCCAGTGATCACTTCGATTCTTTGCACTGGACACTCCTTAAACATAGCTCCATGACTATATCTTACTGGCGAAGTACCCGATTTAAACGGGGGCTATTGCACTAGCGTCATTCCCCCCGGGAAGGATTGGGATAGTTAGATTTTCTTTTCCATCTATTAAAAAATAAAATATCGTATCGAAAATATAAATATCAACGTATCATTAAGTCATGGCAAGCAGGAAAGGAAGTAAAAACTCCCATTAACCATTATCTTATGGGAATTTAAACCCACCGTCCCTCACTACATCATCCGAAACATCCTCAATACTATTCATTTTAATCCCTTCATCGCCAAAGGAGTTAGAGTCACATTGTTTCGAACTTATAATTTTATTGTTTTTTTTCACATCAAGTTGCGCGACAACTCCGGGCTTCTCTTCAGGAATACTTAGGATATAAGAGTATTCGCCTCTACTGAATCCTAAATATGTCGTATATGTTGCTAAATCCACCCATCTTTTTAGCCTGTTTTCAAAATCAAAATCAACTACTAACTCTGTTTCCATTCCATTTTTATACGTGTACTTAATCATTCCATTTTTTGGTTTTGCGCAAAATGTAGCTATGCGGCTCAGTTTCCCTGATAACGAGCATGATGCAATTAAAGTTTCATTTTTAGCACATTCACTTGCGTTAGCATACGATATGCTAAACATCATAAAAACAAATATATATTTTTTCATTTAAATACATCCTCTCCAATTTTATAAGCATTCTCGCGTTCTTTTAGCCCCATGTGGGCACCATTTACGACGCGCGTAACATCTGGTACATCAGAGAGACCCCGGCCTTGATCTGCATTATACGGTTTATATTTCAACCAAAACCAAAGAGCACTTCGGATAGCATATGGCATCTCGTTTATTTTTTCGGGATAATTAACAGTATCCGGCGTACCGCTACTCCAATAATTAGGATAATCGACCATAAAACCATGGTATTTTTCGTAACCTGTAATTTGAATCAGCCCTCTCCCTCTAAAATTATAGCCATCATCAGGATGACTCTGCCGGTTACCGTTCAACCGAAGATAGTGTTTACGCCCAATAGCTTGTTCATCAGCTGCGCGAATAATCTTACCTGCTGAATTTTTCTTGTAACCATCAGTTTCAGCCTCACCGGGATGCTGTCTGTAGTATTTACTGAAGGTAAGTAGTGCTTCAGGTGAAAATTGGAATTTTTCTGTTACTCCTTTCATGCTTTCACCAACCTCTCCTCTTATTTGAGAAAAGAAGTGACTTAATCGTGTTGGGGTATCTAGCTTGAATATTTTTAGTTTTCCACGTAGTTCTTCAACGACTGTGTTTATATCGGAATCAGAAGCTGTTGGAAAAATTTTCTTTATCTGTTCATATGTAACACCATCGCTAACCGCGGTCAGCATACCTAAAAACGCTACCGGATGCATATGCCACAAAGAGGATCCCAGTTTTAATTTACCGGCATCCTGCATCCATACCATCTTATCAAGATAGGCTTCACAGTATTCCCGCCACTCTGGTGCATCACTTGTCAGTTTGTTCAAAAACGATTGCCAGACAGATGTATCCTTTTTGTGATACCACTCGCTGGGATGTTTCACTATCATCTTATTCGTAACACCGCGATAAGACGGGTTGTGGATAGCGCTCAGATACTCCCGGGATGAATAGGGGCTGACACGACTGTCGATCCGGTTCAAAAGTCGTTGATAATTGTACGGGACTGCACGATGGGTTAACCGCGTGTCAGTACTTGATGCATCAAGAAGACGATTAACAATACTGCGAACCATCCCTTTGGGTGATGTTGTGCCATCAAGATGATCAAAGCTCAGCGCTTCGTCCACTATTGTAGTGAACCCCAGCTTTTCGAGATCGTATTGCGACAGCGTCTCAGCCGATGTATTACTTTTCGGCACGTAGCCGTTCGCATACGGCAAAAACCAGTATTCCTGTTTATCAGCATCCGGTTCTGTTTTCACCTGGCTCAGTTTCAGGATTGCCTCGCCACGGGTGACCCTGCCATCACTGACCATTGCCTTTGTGTTTAAGTCTTTCGAGAATAGCGGCAGGCCCGGGGGACACTTCAGATAACGTGGCGTACTTTCCCCCGCCTTCTCAGGATTTTTCAGGAACGCAGGCAGGCTGTCATCAGCACTCAGGCATTCGATGTGTACCTGATAACGGACATCATAGCCACCCTCTTTCGGTACCTGAAAATAACCCAAGTGCCCGACACTGTTACCTGCACCGATTGGATACGGCGCCGGACAAACAACTGTATCAAACTGCATCGGCTCGGCATAAGGCGGCAACAGATGCGACCACCAGGACGGACGTACAGCCGCGCCTGATGGCGGGACAAGATTATCTCTGTCCGCCAGGATCCAGTATTGTTGCCCTTCCACCAGACTGCTCTTCGTACCTTTGGCCTTTACTTTATCAGACAGTCCTATGAACGTGACCAGGCCATAACGTCGCGTTTCAGGCCCGGTCGCACTAAGGCTTGAATCTGAAGCATCCCATTCAATCCGTGAACCTTTCGGGATGGTGGTTATGCGATATCTGTTTCTGTTTTCAGCGCTGGTATCAGGAATCCACTCGCGGCTAAATACAGACAGCTTATCATTCACCATCCACTGCATTTCGTTTTCACTGGAAGCGTAAGCGGAGTAAGGCGCCAGATGCATATACAGTGTATAAAAATGCAGACCGTTTTCTTTTTTCTCGCCCGGCTGAATGAAGTGCCGCACCAGAACAAAAGAACCGGAGATACTCAGAGAGCCCGTTTCCCAGGGAACGGTCAGATAATCGCGACAAATCCGGTACGCCACCACTTCTCCGTCCGCCATACAACGAATGCTCTGCTCGCCTTTGTAAGCCACCGGAAAATCCAGTTGTTCGGAAAGTGCCCTGCCACTCAGAGCACACCACGGCGTGGTGCTACTCGTGATATGAATCCCCCCGTGCCACATACCGTTGCTTCCCACCATGTACCAGCCCGTCGCTTCACCTTCCAGATGCGACATCAGGTCTTGCTGGCTGGCAAAGTCGCTGCCGCGATTGCTGAATGGCACAGGCCAGCTGAATTTAGGTAATACCGACATATCTGTTCCCTCAGTTACTCAGTGGTTTACTGATGACGCGTTTAATTTCGGCTATCTCGGTACTGTTGAAATCCGGAGAAGAGACAGGCAAATCACTGCCACTGCCCGGTACCAGGTATTTCCCCACCTTCATAGTCAGGTCACCTCTCGAACCATGCTCAATACCGCTGTCGCTGATTTTCAGGTAAGAGCCACCACCATTGACTGTCAGTGTTTTCGGTGTACTGATAACGATTTCATCGTCAGTACTGGTGATGGTCAGCGCCTTTTGTGCGCTCACCTCCAGTGTGTTGTGCCGGGAATGTATTTCCACGTCACCGAGGTTAGCAATCATCCGGGCACCCGCTTTATGTGCGAACAGCCCCAGCTCATTCTCAGCACTTATAGAAATGTTTTGCATCGCCCCCATGTCGATGTTCTTACCTGCTGTCAACATTGTATTCTGTGTACTGGTGAGCTGCAGGTGCTCACCTGAGGTAAGGGCGATACCTTGTGGAGCCGATACCAGCAGGACTGCGGCCTGTAAATCAGCAATGCTCTGCATCACCAGGTTGTTCTGTGCCTGAATATCACTGACCAGTGCTTTCGCCGCTTCGGCCGCATTATTCAGCGCCTGCATTTCGCTGTTAGCCTGTTGAATGCGGTTGACGGCCGGCGCCATATCCAGCATCTGTCCTTCACCTTTTGGCTGCGCATCTGCAGACAGGAATATCCCCCGCCCGGCACGCAGCGCCCCATATTCATCGGTACGCAGTTCAAAGCCGGTACCGCGCTGTTCACGCTGAGCGTCCACCACATGGCCGCCGTTAAGCTGCGTTTTGCCAAACGGCGTCGCCAGCTTGAAATGCTCTTGCTGACGCTGATCTTCCAGACGGAATTTATTATCCCCGGCGGTGCGCCAGATGTTGCGCGTGTGGTTATCGCGGGTAACATGATCGGGATGTCCGGAATCATGCTGTGCGTGGGCAATATACGGACGGTCCGGGTCACCACCCTCAAACATTATCGAGACTTCAGTGCCATCAAGCAGTGGTGAGTGGAAACCGTAGCTGTCCCCGGCATAAGGTTTCGCCATGCGCAGCCAGAGGTACGCATATCCCTGCTCACTCTCACTGCGGTCAAAATCAAGCCGGACGCGGTAGCGTCCCTGATTGTCGAGGTACGCGTAGGTGTCATGCTTCTCATCGCTCTCCACCCTCGCAGGCAGGGAGCCGGCAATCACCGGGCGGTTCAGCAGCGCGGGGCGGTAGCAGACCGTTTCGCTATAAGGAATACCCGTAAAGTGCAACCGGAAGCCCTTATCGCGTGCACCTGAGGTGTGAACCCCGGTGATGACAATGCCGTTTTTCAGCGAATCCGCAAGGCCACTGCCCTGTGGTTCCAGCACTTCGCCCGGAGCCAGAACCGGACTGCTGGCACGCCCCGTAACGGTTTGCCGGATATTGAGGTAACGCTCATGGCGCAGGCGGGCAAACCAGGCCCCGCCTTCCGGGGTTTCAGTATCCCCTGCGTTCAGGAAGGGTTCGGCGTAATGATACACCTCACCAGTGGTTGCCCCTCCCTCCCGGAGAACCGTCACCGAACTGTCCTGCGGGGCCAGCGCATCGCGGTAGTTATAGTCGCGGGTAGCCACACTATCGGTGACCACGCGGTCTGTGGCCCGAATATCCCAGACGCTCAGCTGGCCGTTATCACTGGTGCGTGACGGCGGAATAATGGGCAGTTTCACGCCAAACTGATACTGCACCTGGCTGTCCTGGAAAATCACCACATCCTGTTCAATGCGGCTGTCCATTGCGAAACGCCAGTAAATACCGACTTCGGCCAGCAAACGCTGAATAAAGGCGAGATCTGTTTCACGCCACTGGGTGATAAGTTCGCGGACCGGGTAATGCTGTGATAAGCGGAATTCAAAATCCGCCCCTTCCAGCCCGTGAGAACGCAGTATCTGTTCCGCCACTTCCGGCACGGACTGATTGAGGTATACCGCACATCGCCGGGTATGCTGCATCAGGGCAATACGCGGCACGAGTCGCAGGGAATAGGTGATCTCATCCGCTGATGCGGAGATCCGCCGGAATGCATCAACCACGCCATACACAGTGCGCACCGGCACCGCTGGCGTACCGTTATAAAGCGGAGTCCGGAAGGTAAAGCAAGCCGGTTTCAGCATCACATCATTGCTGGCAAGACTCGCCGCACAGGTGACGGTAACGTCATAATGCCACGGCTGGCTCAGAGTTTCCCTGGCACGAAACCGCAGCACATCCAGCGACTGTGAACAGCCATGTACATCCATCCGGTAACGGGACAGACCCGGAGCTGCGTTTATCGCTTTTTGCGCCAGGCTGTTTAAACTTTCAATCATCGTTTACCTCCGGCAGTGTCTTCTGCGCGCCATCAAACTCCAGCACGATGCCTTCTTCTTCGTCCCATTTCAGAGTCAGGCTGCGTGGTTTCTGCTTTGCCGCCATATAGGTCAGTAGCTGCTGACTCAGTACCGGCAGAATCTGCTGATTCAGCAGACTGTCGACGTTGCGTGCGCCAGTGTCCGGCAGCAGGCAGGCAGAGGTCAGCACGTCATACAGTTTTTCATCAATCCGCGTGGTCAGGCCGTAGTAACAGTTCAGGCGCTGGCTGACCTGTGACAGCTTCATTTCCACGATAGTGCGCATTGCCGCTTTCGTCAGCGGGCGATAGATCACGGTCTGGAAGCGGGCCAACAGCGCAGGCTGAAAGTGGTCGCGCAGGATCGGACGCAGCAGTTCCTGAAGGTCGCCTTCGGTCGCCTGCGGCTGATGCTCTGGCAGCTGCATGATATGGTCGCTGCCGAGGTTAGAGGTCATCAGAATGACGGTGTTACGGAAGTCGATTTCGCGCCCTTCGCCATCGCGCATAAAACCGCGGTCAAACACCTGATAGAACAGGTTCATCACGTCGCGGTGAGCTTTTTCTACTTCATCGAGCAGCACCACGCTGTACGGGCGCTTGCGCACCGCTTCGGTGAGGATACCGCCCTGTCCATAACCGACGTAGCCCGGCGGGGAACCTTTCAGCTGGGAAACCGTGTGCGGTTCCTGATACTCTGAGAGGCTGAGGGTAATCAGCGATTTTTCACCGCCATACAGCACGTCTGCCAGTGCCAGCGCGGTTTCCGTTTTACCGACACCGCTCGGTCCGGCCAGCAGGAACACGCCCTGCGGGCCATTCTCAGGGGTCAGTCCGGTTTTGGCGGCACGCAGGCGCCGGGCAATGGCATTGAGTGCTGCATCCTGACCGACCACGCGTTTGCCGATGTTATCTTCCAGGGTTAGCAGTTCAGTCTGCTCGTCTTTCATCAGGGAAGACAGCGGCACACCGGTCCAGTCGGCAATCACAGTGGCAACGGTACGCACATCCACATCAACGGAGAGCAGCGGGTTGCTGTGCTGCATACCATTAAGCTCCTGTTGCAGCGCGTACGTTTCACCCTGCCGGGTGATATCACGGCGGGTTTCCAGCAGTTGTTCGGTAATTTTCAGCTCCTGACCGTACCGGGTTTCCAGTTCATCAAGCGCAACGATAAGGCAATTTTCTTCCTGTTCAATGGCGGCCAGGCGCTCGCCATGGCTCTGGTTACCGATAGCGATGTCTTCCAGAAGCGCCTGTTTCTCCATTTCCAGAGAAGTAATCTGCGAGCGGATGCGGGTCAGTTGTTCGGGTACCGTATCGAGACTCATACGCACGCGGGCAGCGGCGGTATCAAGTAAATCGACGGCCTTATCCGGCAGCTGGCGCCCCGTCAGATAACGGCGGGAGAGGGTAACTGCAGCACGCACCGCATCGTCAGTAATATGCACAGCGTGGTGCCCCGCGTAGCGCGATTTCAGGCCACGCAGCATCAGGCAGGCGGTATCGTCGTCCGGCTCGTCAACTTTCACCATCTGGAAACGACGCTCCAGTGCGGCATCGCGCTCGAAATACTGTTTGTACTCAGACCATGTCGTGGCCGCGATAGTCCGCAGTTCGCCACGCGCCAGTGCCGGTTTCAGAAGGTTGGCCGCATCGGCTCCGCCCGCCTGATTACCGGCCCCGATAATAGTGTGCGCTTCGTCAATAAACAGCAGAATCGGTACCGGCGACTGCTGCACGGCATCAATGACGTTTTTCAGACGCTGTTCGAACTCACCTTTCACGCCTGCACCGGCCTGCAGCAGACCGAGGTCAAGTGTGCGCAGGATGACAGGCTTGAGCGATTCCGGCACATTACCTTCTGCAATACGCAGTGCCAGACCTTCAACCAGTGCCGTTTTGCCGACGCCCGGTTCACCGACCAGCATCGGATTGTTCTTGCGACGGCGCGAGAGAATATCCACCATTTGGCGTATTTCCGTATCACGGCCGAACACCGGATCGATTTTGCCTTCTCTGGCTTTGGCGGTGACATCGAGGGTAAATTTTCCCAGCGCGTTCTGCTGCGCCGGACTCAGCTCCCCCGCGTTCAACTCTGTCACCGCAGGATGCCCCACAAACTCCGCCTCACTGCTATGCTCCCGGACCAGTTCAGCGTCAAGTTGCAGCTCAGGGCGTTCATCCGACTGCGCATCCAGCAGGGGACGCAGGCGCTCCAGCTGGCTGTGACCGGGCGTCAGCAGTGGCCACAGGCCATCACAACGTATCAGGTTCTGTTTTTCCACCAGGACCATCAGCAGGTGAATACTGCGAATACTCTGCTCTCCGGCGAGTGAAGCCAGCAGCCAGGCGTCCTGCATCAGCATCCGGATGTTGTCCGAGAGCTGTGGCCGGTGGCGTACCGAACGCGGCTGCTTGTCCAGCCAGCCGAGTAAATCCTGCCAGATGCTGTCCATGTCCCACTCGTAGCGGCGGGCCAGCACAGAGAGGTCCCCTTCGCCCTGTTCCAGCAGTTTCAGCAGCCAGTGCTCTGGAAAAATTTCCGCATGGGCGCGGGTCTGGCAGAGCGCAGCAGCCCCTTCCATCGCGCGGGCACAGTAAGGGTTCAGACGTCGCAGCAGAATGGCTGACTTTTCCATAAGTGTCTCTCTTTGTCGGTTCCCGGACACGCTACCGCCCATCGCTTTTCCCGTGCTGGGGACCAGAGCGCATACGGTCGTGCTGGCAGTTTGTAAGTTTTTTTGCTGAACGCCCGCACAGGCCGGCGTTCAGCAAAAACAGCGGAAAGGTTATTCCCCTCCGCTTAAAAACGAGGATTACGCGAAAGAGTTCGTGTCGCAGGCAGACGGCAGGTTTGTCAGTCCCCGGGAGCACAGATCACGCGGTGGCCGGGGTGAACGAACTCTGCCAACGCGCCTGCGGCACGAAAGATGACGCGTAATCAGGCGGTGGCGCGCTCATTCCAGGCATCGGAATGAATGATGTTGCCGTCTTTGTAGGTCCAGGTGATTTTTTCGTAACGCAGCTCGATCTGCTCAAGATGGTTATGTTTCTCGTAAGCAGGATCCTTGACGTCATGCATCACCGGATGCACTTTCACTACTTTCACGTTTTCCAGCAGGGTGTTGAAGTATTCCACTTCCTGGCCGGCGTCGTTGATTTTGTACCACTTGAATTCCGCGGACTTCAGGGTCTGGCCGGTCGTTACCGCCTTGTAGAAGTACGGGCTGGACGAGTCGGTTTGCTTGGTGAACTGGAACGGGGTATGGATACGGGTACCGGTCAGCTTGCCGGTGTTGTTGTCGGTCGGGATATACAGGTTATGCTGCTGCGCCACCACTTCAATACTGCCGTCACGATCCTGAACGTCCACAGACCCTTTGATGTCCGCGCCGCCATCGTCTTTCAGCCAGAGGTAAACAGGGATTGCCATGATAATTTCTCCATTTATACACATCATCCTTCAGGCTGCCTCTTTGCCGGCGACCGTCATTCGCCCCGTTCACAGAGCTGTCTCTGCTGCCGGGGACTCATTCCGTTGCCGCCGCGATCCGGCCCGAATGACTTTGTGTATTCTTTTTATAAAGCGCCATTATTCTGCGATGGCGCCGGGGGTGGGCCCGGTCGCTGGCAGGCATTCGCCTGCGGTACCAGACTGATTTCGACACGGCGGTTAAGCGCCCGGCCCTGCGGGGTGTCATTGGTTGCGATCGGACGGCTTGCGCCATAGCCCTGCACCGCAAAACAGCTTTCAGGTACATCCCCGGTGTCACGCATCCAGTCACGCACCGCTTCGGCACGCTTCAGGGACAGCGTCTGGTTCAGTGCCGGCTTACCGGTGTTATCCGTATGGCCCGCCACCACAATCAGCCAGCCGGGTTTGCCCCTGATGCCGACCAGCGAGTTAACCAGCAGTTTGGTGGAGCCGGGCCTGAGATCGAAGCTGCCGGAATCGAACAGCGACATGCTGTCGAGGCGCACAATTTTCGGTACCGGCTTTGGCCCGGGTTTCGGTGGCGGCGGCGGAGGGACATAAGTATCAATCGCCTGCTGAACCGCCAGCCACAGGCGGTTACCTGAATACAGACCGAGCCCGTAACGGTGTGGCTCTCCCTGACGCTGCCAGCGCTCCAGCAACAGAGCATCCTGCTGCAGAGCATGCAGAGCCTGCGATTTCGCAACATAATGATTCATCGGGATAGCCTGCCAGCGCTGAAGGTCGGTGCTGACCCTGCGGATAAGCGACTGGTTATGTCGCACGGAAAGGACAATGGCGCCAAGCACGCATAACAACAGAATCATGACCACCCGACGCCCTGTTTTTCCCCCCTGCAACGGGGTGGTATAGGGGGCCAGCAGAGGGAGTACAGCATCGGCAAAATGCCAGCGAGGTTGATATGCAATCACACGACCGGCAGGAGCTATGCAGGTCCGGCGAAACAATAACTGTGGCCACAGCGCAGCTAGCGAGGTGGATAGCGCACCGAAACGCAGAGTGACAGCAAAGGGCAGTACGGCCGGATACAAACGATCCGCTTTGCCCAGTTCATCCAGCACCACGCAGTGAAGCAGTGATCTCGCCAGTGTCAGATACGGCTGAACAACGGCTGCCTGCAACCACTGCTGCCATTCGCTAAGCATGATGGCTGGTTCTTCATCCGGACACACTAGCGTCGTATTGCCTCGTACCACTATCCACGGCGTTTCCGGACCACT
The DNA here is from genome assembly GCF_018257525.1 of Tatumella sp. JGM130. Taxonomy (NCBI): domain Bacteria; kingdom Pseudomonadati; phylum Pseudomonadota; class Gammaproteobacteria; order Enterobacterales; family Erwiniaceae; genus Tatumella; species Tatumella sp. JGM130. The sequence continues at coordinate 43,661 of NZ_JAERJS010000024.1, forward strand.
GAATTCGGCATTAAGCACCAACGGAACGTTATAGCCGGTAAGTTCCCGTAACTGCTTCATCTGCAGACGCAGCGCTTTGAGTGACGCACGCAACAACGCCTCATCCTCATGCTGGTCCGGCAGACAGCGGTACATCACGGCGAGCTGGCCTGCCATCGCCGGAGTGCGCGCCAGCAGGCACTCTGCAAAAGAGGTAAGTCCGGTCAGTTCCGCTATCCGCAGATACCAGCCCTGTGCCGTCCCCCTGCATGGGCCGCCCGCAAATATGGCACCATCCACATCACCACAGATCAGCACTACCGGCCCGGTATGGCTTTCTGGCGGGAAGTGACCTGCTTCATCAGCCTGAACAACAGGGCATTTTTGACGGTAACCCTGACGGATAAGCACAGCGGAAATCAGCAGAACGACCAGCGTCAGGACCAGTTTTCCGGTGACCGGCCATGGGATAAATCCCCAGACCAGCCACAGCACCGCGACAAGGCACAGCAATACCGGCAGGGCAGCCCGGAGCAGTGTTCGGCCGCGCATCAGAGGTGCTCCGGCAATTGCTGGTTCAGCAAGTCCTGCAGCCACAGATACCCGCCCAGCCAGACAGCACCAGTCAGGACCACTGCCAGTACCATCCAGAACCAGACGGACCGCAGCAGGGTATAACGACGACCGGTTTTCTGTACGACCAGTGAGCCGCCCGCCTTCGGTGGTGGCACTCGTTCATTCAGGGCTGCTATCACCTCATCACGCTGTGATTGCCCGACACCGGAGAGGCTGTACTGCCCCTGAAACCCCAGAGCCAGCACCCGCTGGTAGCAGACCAGTACCGCAGGCTCCGGCGCGGGCTGTCGCAGCACCTCCGCGATACGATCATATAAGGCCTCGCCCGCTCTCAGAGATCCAAAGTAGACTGCCTGTAGCGGTGCAGAACGCCAGGCTCGCTGTCCGGCATCCAGGGTCATATTCAGTGCATCCTGTCCACTGCTCGCGGATATAATCGCGTCCCTGTTTTCTGGCTGCTGAGCCTCTGGCTTACGGTTCATTACGGTTTCATCCAGCAGGGCGCACTGGGCATAGGTAATGTGATCAATACTTTCTGTACTCAGCCCTGCGCGCTCCAGCGCTTCACGTACACTTTCCACCTGTGCTTTGCAGGCCGCATAAAGCGCAGGGCCGTCCGTTACCTGCCCGCCATGGCGCAGCTGCGCCACCGTGAGCCAGGTCTGTACCATCAGAGCATCAATATCGATAACCTTATTCATGAGCGCAGCACCGCAAACAGTTCAAGTTCCAGTTCACCAAGCAGTGACGGAACGTAGAATACGCACACCCCCTGATCCAGCATTTCGCGGGCCGCCGGACTTTCCATATCCAGTACGAAGTACTGGTTTTCCAGACGCAGCGGCAGTGCAGCAGGCACGCGGCTCAGGGTAATAAGACCAATTCCTTCGACAGCCACACCGGACACCTCGCCAACTTTCGCCGGGGCACCGGCAATACACATCTCTGCGAACCGCCCGGCAATCTGCCACGCGGGTTGATTCGCCCGCACCGAGAGGTAAAAATCTGCTTCATCGCGCAGACGAATATCATGCAATACTGCTTTCCATGTTTGCGGATCCATACGCTCCATTCTGACCGCTACCACACGGGACGGCAGGCTGGCTTCCAGCAGTTGACTGATAAGGTCAAACAGTGGCGGGAAGGTCTGCTCCGGCGTACTGTGGTCGTAACCCGGTATCGCCTCCGGGTCGTGCTCAAGGGAAAACGTCAGCATACTGCCGGCAAGACGAGCCAGCTCGGCCCAGACCTGCTCAGGATGCCTGTCAGGGAAACGTTCATACTCAGAGAGCACCCGGCCATGGGAATTCAGCGCATTCAGCAGCCAGAACAACGACACATCAGCGACCGCAAAATCAGCCATTCTGTCGTTGCTTTCACGACGCATGGACATCAGACGCTGGCGACGGGAACGCAGCTGGCGGTTCAGCAGCGCCAGGCGTTCACACAGACTGCGGCTTGCTGAGAACAGCGCCATTGGCGGGATAAAGTCAGGATCCTGACGCCACCCCCCCTGCCCGTCCCGCAACAGACGGGCAACAGCGCAGGTATCCCATGCGCTATTGTCTTCATGTCCGAAACGGAATGTCAGATTAAAGCGGGCAACCGCCACCGACTCTTCTTCCGGACCAAAATGATCGGCGATCGTCTCCCAGGCTTCCCGATAGCGCAGCGGGCGCTCTGCCGGTACCTTGTCCGTTTGCACATTGACGATCCCGGCCTGCATCACCGGTAACGCCACATACACTGTCACCGGGACATTACTGGCAGACGCCGGTGTCTCAATTTCACGCGGCTCCGGTGGCAGATCGCTGAACCGGGTGTCAATCAGCGTGTCATCCGGGAGCCAGAGACGCAGTGACTGCGCCCGGATCCGCCCGGAGGCCAGCATTGCTTCATCCAGCTCAACCCGGCCAACACCCCAGGGAAAGGTACTTCCGCGGGCGGCAATACCCGCCCGCGAAAATGCATCCCATTCAGACTGCTGCTGGAATTGTTGCGGGGCCAGAAGCGCCCCTTCATTCCACAGCGGACGGTAAATTTTCATCCCTGATTTCACCTCGTGTTACGATTTTGCTTTCGGCATCCGCGAAACCAGTGACAGGCTGACATCCATCCCTTCCACCTGGAAATGAGGGACCGCATACAGCTTCACGCGGAAGAAGCCGGGGTTGTCTTCGATATCTTCGACCACCACTCTGGCATCCCGTAACGGATGAGAGGCCTGCAGTTCGTCACCCGGGTCGGTCATTTCCGTCACCAGACTGCGCACCCAGCTGTTAAGTTCTAACTCCAGCAGACGCCGATCTTTGGTGGTTCCGATATTTTCACGCTGAATAAGCTTCAGGTAATGGGCGATACGCGATAGCAGGAAGATATAGGGCAGCCGGGCATTGATACGGCTGTTGGCCGTGGCGTCAGCCGTATCATAACTGGCGGGCTTCTGGGCTGAGTTGGCGCTAAAGAAGCAGGAGTAGTCTCTGTTTTTATAGTAGGACAGCGGAATAAACCCCAGACTGGCAAATTCGAACTCGCGGGTTTCCGGGATCATCACTTCTGACGGGATCTTCACCTGATTGCCGGTACCCAGATCATAAAGATGGATTGGCAGATCCCGGACAGCACCACCAGCCTGCGGACCACGAATTTGTACACACCAGCCATTACTGATAAAGCTGCGTACCATGTTAGCCGCGAAAGCAAACGAGGCATGGGTCCACAGGTATTTATCGTGATCCGGGCCTTTCACTTCCTCGACGTAGTTGAAACTGCGCACCGGTACAGTATCCGGACCATAAGGCAGCCGGCCCAGTACGCGTGGCATCACCAGTCCGATATAGCGGGCATCGTCCGTCTCGCGGAAGGATTTCCACTTAATGTATTCAGCACGGTCAAAGTAGTTACCGATATCTTTGATCGCCGCGACATCTTCCATCGACTCTTTGAGGAAAAATGCCGGGCCTGCGGAGCCGATAAACGGCATATGTGCTGCGGCAGACACTTGCGAGATATTGCGCAGCAGCGTGATATCCTGAGCGGATGCATCAAACTGGTAAGCGGAAATCAGCGCCGCTATCGGCTCTCCTCCCGGGGTATCATACTCATCAATATAAGTCTGTTTATACAGGCCGCTGTGGATGATTTCCGGGCTGTCCTCAAAGTCCTGACGCAGGTCTGCTTTGGACATATCCAGCAGTTCCACTTTTACATTCTGACGGAAATCGGTTTTGTCGATAAGGGATTTCACGCCGCGCCACAGACTTTCCACCGCCTGAAAGTCTTGATGGTGCATCACCGCATCAAGCTGACGGCTTATCCGCCCGTCCAGCTCAGCGATATGATGGTCAATCAGGTTTTTGTCGAGCTTTTCAACCTTTGAGCCCGATGTTGCCAGACACTCCAGAAAGACCTGCATACCGGCCGTTAATCGTTCATCCACCGTTGCTTCTGACATTACCTGCGCATCCTGCCAGATATCCAGTGCGCTGAGCCCCGGGACCGGGTGCAGATTGATTTTTTCAAACAGAGACGCATAAACCCCGCCGGTCGCCGGCGCGTCGGTCACCACACTTTCGCCACCCGCGGCATTCTCATTGTTTACAGACATCAGCATCTTCCTTAATTAATCGGTGAGATCATCGTGACCGTTATGGCTGTTTGGTTGCCAGAGCTGCAAGTTCGGATCTGAGTTCTGCACTTAACGCCGGATCACGCATAATTTTTTCCAGTTCTTTGCGGAAGTTCTGGTTGTCCAGCAGGTTAGCTTTTAAATCACGAAGTAAATTGCGCATGGAAAGCATGGCTTTCAGCTGAGGTATTTGCCGGGAGACCTGCTCCGGAGTGAAGTCGTTGATGCAGCGGAAGGTCAGGCTGATGTTGTCTTCGCTGCCGTCATCAGCAAGCGTATTTTTAACCGTCAGACTGACTTGCGGGGAATATTCAGAAAGCACAGCGTCAAAGTTATTTTTGTTCAGATTCACTTTTTTGCGCTCAGACAGTGGTGCCGATTGCCGGCCATGACTGAAGTCGCCCGCCACCAGTAATTTCAGAGGAAGTTCAGTTTTCTTACCTGCGCCCCCCGTATGCAGATCAAGCCTGAGATTAATACGTGCCTTCGGCACTTCGTTCTGGAAACTGTCAGCCATTTCATCATCCCTCGTTTTATCGCTGTGCACACTTTCAGACTAAAGTAATTTACACCCGATGGCAGAATAATGATCTAACCAAGATCAAATATACAGATCTTTAATTCGCACAAAGTTAATAACTAAGAATTTTACACCAGATATTAATGACGGATTACGCTGATACACCAGAAAGCCGAACTACTGGAAATGCAGTAAGCAAATATTTATATCGAAATAGTTAAAATGGACGGTTAGTTATTAAACAATTAATCTTCAGTTGATTAAAATCAATACACTGGGGATAAACATATCAATCCATAATGAAATAATGGCTTCAGGACGGAAGGTAATAACAGAAAGGGCTCAGATTCCCCGGAGGCTATGCCCGGGTTAAGGGTGAGAAACATGGTGAAAGGCATTAACTGGGTGTCAGGGGCATCAGCCGATTATGTCCTGACAGAGAACAATTGATCAGCTGCCACTAATTCTGATGCTTCTGCAATCGTACTCATAAAAACGGCCATTAATAAGCAGAATGATGCGGAATGTTTACAATCGAATATTTTTCACAAAGGGGAACACATATGGCGTTCAGATCACCTGAACTGGTCGATGAACCCACTGACATCACTGCCCGGGAAGGCCGGATGCAAGGGGATACAATATCCGGCGGTAACCCGCCCTGCGGGTTCTTATGCCGGTCACAGGGTAATGGCATAGCAGAAAACACACATACGAAAAAGGCCATGCTAATCAATAGCATGGCCTCAAATAGTGGCGGAACGGACGGGACTCGAACCCGCGACCCCCTGCGTGACAGGCAGGTATTCTAACCAACTGAACTACCGCTCCGCTTCATTCCCCGTCGGGAACGAGGCGAATATTAATAGGGCAGCCTGATTACGTCAATGGTTTTTCTACAGCAATCAATGTGTTTGCCGTTTTTTTGGCCTTAAAGGCGATTTATCCGCCAGAAATGATGTTTATACTCGCCATAAACAACTTCCGCCTTTCTTTAATACCAGATCAAGCCGGGACTCATGAGCAGCAATTTCACCGGCATCAGCCCGGATAACCCGTAAACCACCATCAGCCTGTACCTCACGGTGGGTAATCCCCCCGGTATTATTCTCCGACGAGTCTGTATCCGAAGAAAATGTCAGAGATGTCTGACCACCGGTCATGGCCAGATAGACATCCGACAGGATTTCGGCATCAAGCAATGCGCCGTGCAAGGTTCGTTTTGTGTTATCAATATCGAACCGTGAACATAAAGCATCAAGACTGTTCCGCTTACCGGGGAACATCTTACGTGCCATCAACAGGCTATCGGTTATCTGGCAAAAAGTTTCTGTTTTTTCCAGCCCGCGGTTGAGTTTAGCAAACTCATAATCCATAAAGCCGATATCAAACGATGCATTGTGGATAATCAGTTCTGCACCATGGATGTAATCCAGAAACTCATCAGCAACCTGAGAAAAAGCCGGCTTATCCAGCAGAAACTCATCGGAAATACCATGTACCCCGAATGCTTCAGGATCCACCAGCCGGTCAGGTTTCAGGTACACATGGAAGTTGTTGCCGGTCAGACGGCGGTTAATCACTTCCACTGCACCTATTTCAATGATGCGATGCCCTTCATAATGCACCCCGATCATATTCATACCGGTGGTTTCTGTATCAAGGACGATTTGGCGGTTTTTTACTGTGCTCATAGGGGCCGTTTATGTCAGACTTGGATTTTTCACAACAGGAAGTCTACCAGAGATGCGCAAACAGGTAGAAATTTTCACCGATGGTTCTTGCCTGGGTAATCCCGGGCCCGGCGGTTATGGTGCAATTTTACGCTACGGAAAACACGAAAAAGAGTTCAGTAAAGGCTATCGGCTGACGACAAATAACAGGATGGAATTAATGGCGGCAATTGTTGCCCTGGAAGCATTAACCGAAGCCTGTAACGTCACAATAAGTACCGATAGCCAGTATGTTCGTCAGGGCATTACCCAGTGGATTGTTAACTGGAAAAAACGCGGCTGGAAAACAGCAGACAAAAAGCCGGTGAAAAATGTTGACCTCTGGCAGCGTCTTGATCAGGCATTACAAAATCACAAAATTGACTGGCAGTGGGTCAAAGGACATTCCGGCCATCCTGAAAACGAACGCTGTGATGAGCTGGCCCGCCAGGCAGCAAATGTCGCTGACCAGGAAGACAGCGGTTATTCGCCAGTATCATGAGTTTTATTTTCAGATAACTGACGGGTGACATTAACGGCTGCACGGATCCCCGGGGCGCGGGCAACAGACTGATTTTTATTCAATATCAGCGGATAGGTCCGCTTGCGCGCGACAACGATATTGACTGCCCCGATCGCAGGCAGGTGGGTACTGATAATATTACCTCCCTGCGGTTTCCAGGGGATAACCTGGAAGCCACTGCGGAAAATTATTTCGTAATTAAGAATACTCAGCCAGTCAATCAGCCGCCCCTTACTGAACATACGTCCATTCCACGGAATACGGTGACGAAGCCCGGGAACCAGTTTTCCCAGTCCTATCAGGCTGTAAGGGTTAAAGCCGCTAAGAATGATCCAGCCATCATCCGCCAGAACCCTGTCAGTTTCGCGTAATACCTGATGCGGATCCTGACTCCAGCTCAGGGTATGAGCCAGTAAACAGGCATCCACTGATTTGCTGAGGAAAGGTAAGCGGGTATCTTCAGCAATAACCCCTCCGCCCTCACCTGACAGACTGACATTGACCTGATGGCTGATAGCACAACTGCTGGTATCAATTTTGCCACTCAGAGTGCCGATTTTAAGCAGGTGTGTACCATACAATTTCCCGAAGTATGGCTGCAGATGATATGTCAGTGCATCATGAAAATAACTGCCCCAGGGCATATCCTGCCATTCTTCAGGCGCAATAAGAGTTTGACGTGTTTTCGCAGGCTTCATATTTTACCATCACTAAAACATTCAGGATTATGAGAGGCGCGTATGAATCTTCCCCGTTTAAATCTTACCAGTGTTCCGGCCCTCAGAGATAATTACATCTGGATGCTGAACACTCCGGCAGGGCAATGCATTATTGTGGATCCCGGAGAGGCACAGCCGGTACTGGACACTATAACAGCAAATCAGTGGCAGCCAGTGGCTATCTTACTCACCCATCATCACAGTGATCATGTCGATGGTGTCGCCGGATTACTCGGCAAGTGGCCACAGCTGGCGGTCTACGGTCCTCAGGAAACTCAGGCTAAGGGTGCCAGCCATATTGTCAAAGGCGGGAGTTCAGTCACATTACTGGGCTATGAGTTTACTGTCTTCGATACTCCCGGCCATACCCTGGGGCATGTCTCTTATTACACTCAGCCTTATCTGTTTTGTGGTGATACGCTATTTTCAGGAGGCTGCGGGCGGCTTTTTGAAGGAACGCCACAACAAATGTACCATTCATTTCAGACCATTAATCAGTTACCTGCAGATACCCTGGTCTGCTGCGCCCACGAATATACATTATCGAATCTTGCCTTTGCACTGGAAGTGTTACCACAAAACCAGCAGATTCGCTCTTATTACCATGATATTAAGCAGTTACGTGATAAAAACTGCATTAGCTTACCTTCGACGCTGGCGAAAGAACGCGAGATTAATGTTTTTCTTAAAACCCATGATATTGATTTACAAAGGAATATATTGCCTGACATAAGTTTACCTGAAGAATGGCAGGTATTTTCTGCCCTGCGCCTGAAGAAGGATAACTTTTAACTTTTTTTATTGTGTTGTGCCATCACGTCACGTATGATTGTTCGTCTTTTAATCTACTATCAACGATGACACACATAATGAAGGCTAAAGCGATATTCTTCGCCTCGGTCTTGCTGATGGGATGTCAGGCATCAGGGAAAGATGCTGATATACCTGTTCAGCATGCACAGAGTCTGTCTTCGGCTGGTCAGGGAGAAAATGGTAAGTACGGAGAGCGGATGTTGTCACCGCGATGGCAGGATGATGGAACGACTATCGCACAGGACAACAACCTCTGGGTTACCATTAGTGACGAGTTGAAGATGGGGATTCCGGATAATAACCGGATCCGTGAGCAAAAAAATAAATACCTGAAAAATAAGAGCTATCTCCACGATGTAACATTACGGGCTGAACCGTATATGTACTGGATTGTCGGACAAATACAGCAACGTAAAATGCCGATGGAACTGGTACTGCTACCCATAGTGGAGAGCGCTTTTGATCCGCATGCAACTTCTGCAGCTAACGCCGCAGGCCTTTGGCAGATTGTTGCGAGTACGGGTCGGAATTATGGACTGAAACAAAACCAATGGTATGACGGACGGAGAGACGTAGTCGCTTCTACCCGTGTGGCCCTGGATATGTTGCAACGCCTTAATAAAATGTTTAACGGTGACTGGCTGTTAACTATTGCTGCTTATAACAGTGGTGAGGGGACAGTGATGAAAGCGATTAAACAAAACAGGGCGAAGGGTAAACCGACGGATTTCTGGCACCTGTCGTTGCCAAAAGAAACAACGGTTTATATCCCTAAAATGCTGGCATTAAGTGAAATTCTGAAGAACAATCAGCGCTATGGTGTACGATTACCTGCGCCGAATGAAAGTCGTGCTCTGGCTCGGGTGGAGGTTGGTCAGCAAATAAAACTGACCCAGGCTGCTGAGATGGCTGGCATTTCCGTATCGCGGCTCAAAAGCTATAATGCCGGATATAAAAAGGGGGCTACTGCGCCACAAGGTCCTCAGTACATTATGGTACCGAAGTCTCATGTTGAACGTCTGGAAATGTCTCTGGCGTCCACCGAGATTAAGGCAATTCAGCCAGAATTAATGGCGGATAATAGTACTGTCAGCAGATCACAAAGTTACAGAGTTCGCCGCGGTGATACGCTGTCCACGGTTGCAGCAAAAACCGGGATCAGTATGAGCACACTGAAATCACTGAATAACCTGCGTACCGCCAGTCTGAAAGCGGGCCAGACTCTGAAACTGGGCACCGCGACGGCAAAAACCACTCAGCTGGCTGATAATGGAAACAGCATCACCTACAATGTTCGTAAGGGTGATTCTCTTTCCAGCATCGCCGCAAGACACGGTGTGAATATCAAAGATGTTATGCGCTGGAATGCGCTGCTATCTGATGAGCAATCCCTGAGACCGGGCGATAAACTGACACTCTTTGTGAATAATAGCTAAAGATACCACTGAAAAAGGCTGACCGCGGTCAGCCTTTTTTGTACCCATGACCCGTCGTATTAAAATGAGAACTCGGCCTGCAAAGGGTTATGATCGGAAGCCGTCGTTTCCAGTACTGATGCCTGACTGAGTGTCATATTACGGTAGAAGATAAAATCCAGTGGGCGTCCGAACGCTTTACGCCGGCAGTCTTGAGTAAACATCACTTCCCGCAGTTTAAGCTGACGCATAAACTGATAAAGAACACGAATCCTTTGCCGGCTCCAGGCATTAAAATCTCCGGCCATTAATACCGGTCCGTTATGATGTTGTATCTGCTCGCCAATCACAGCCAGTTGCTTACGGTAGATATCAATGCCCAGGCTAAAATTCACCGCATGAATATTGACCACCATCAGCATCCGGCCATCAGGCAGAGGGTAAGCAGTAACTAATGCCGACTTCGCCAGACGGAGAAGCGGTTCACGCTCCCGCAGCGGACAACAGTAGACAGCGTGTGCCGACGCCAGGGTCATAACTCCGGAAGGATGCTGGGGTAATACCAGGGCCGGAACCTGATCGGCAGCAAGATAATGGCTGGTTGCAAACTGAATCAGTTCCGGGGTGGTTTGTGCTTCCTGTAATAACACCAGATGAGAATGTGCCCCGAAATTTTTCAGGACTGTCTGCCATTCTGCTCGTTGCTGTTTGAAAATATTCCACACCACAACTTTGAGCTTCGGCCCGGTAGTCAGAGGTACACCAGCAGGCATCGCCTGGCCAAGATGCAATAAGGCGGCCGGAGGAAATGTTCTTTCCACCGGCTGGCCTGCAACATATCTCATGGCATAGGTTTTTTTCTGCACTTTAGTGTCTGCTCTCTTCACCGCGGAAAACGTCTCTCTCTGTTATAGGGACTTTATGCCCTGGTTTCAATCAGCAGGTACTGATCCCGACGTGCCGGCACACATAATATCCGCTTTTCCCGCCCCCTGATAAAACACTTTGGCCCTGCCTGTGACTTTTATCTGCCCGGAGAACATTATCGGCGTGCATGTTACCGCAGTCCTTACCACTGATCATTATCAGGTTAAGTATCGGTGGTATATCAACGGCAGGGCTTATTTCCCCGCTATTTTTATCGCGCTGATTATTAACTTTTCAGAGTAAATCAGGTTATTAAACAGGTTACTCGGGTACCTCCGGAAGGTTGCGAGTTTACTCACTAATTCGTGTATCCACCATAGACGGGTAAGATCAATCATCTGCATATATATGTAAGGAAATATCATACATTGTGATTCGTGGAACAACTATTATTACACCTAAGGATGAGGCGCATAATGAGGAAATAATGCCACTTTATCTGTACCGGCACCAGCCAGGAAGACACGGGTAATAATATAATTAACCTGCCAGACGGACTACACAGGCTTTGATACACAAGGGCACGCCCCGGACTACCCCTCCGGAAAATTAATAACGAAATAGCCTCTCCTGCAAAAAAAATAAATATTCATCAGCTAGTAAAAATAATGTCCATCGGGATGAAAACCCAGAGAACTCAATCATAAAAAATAAAATAACACACAAGAAAAAACAATACAGAATAACAGCCTCACCTCCTGATAAAAATCACGAAAAAAACACCATAAATCATGGCTAAAAATATAAATATTTCATAACTAAAAACAGCTGTTATATAGAAATATCACCCTCAGAAATTCCAGTTATATATTTCAATCAAAGAGTGAATTATAGAGATATCCTCTGAATATCATCAAAAACTGTGATATCAATCATAAAAAAATGACATCATGGACATCAGCTGTTATAGCTTTATCTATTGATTTTTAATTTCTATATGTTTTTTGAGTATGAGGAGACTATCAAACCACGCTATATAAGATACTTCCCCCCTGCCTGGCAGGCCTTAAATTACTCTTCGCAAGGATAATTCGCACACCACACTAACAACAAAAAAGGTAATTATGACTCAATCTAACCCTCAGATAAAAAACACCTCCCCGGAGACTTCACAGACCGACAATAATACAGGTAATCAGGACGACAGCAGCAACAGTTATTTTCTCAGTGCAGATGCATTTCTGTTAACCGCCACAGGTATCGCTGCTATTGCCGGTTTTCTCTATGGGTATGATACCGGTATTATTTCTGGTGCCCTGCTGCAAATTACTCATGATTTTTCACTTTCAGCCCATGCTCAGGAACTGGTTACCAGTGCCATTCTGGTAGGTGCGGTAATAGGTGCTCTGGTATGTGGAAAAATTTCGGCAGCGATTGGCCGCCGTTATACGGTAATGGCTGTGGCCGCAATATTTGCTATCGGGGTTCTGGCATCAGGCTGGTCAGATTCAGCTATCACCCTGGCACTGGCACGTATTGTGCTCGGCTTTGCCGTTGGCGGGGCTTCGCAGATTGTACCGGTATACATTGCTGAGCTGGCTCCGCCCCATAAACGTGGTCGTCTGGTGACCTTTTTCAATATTTCCATTGGCGTCGGAATACTGACTGCCGGGCTGGTCGGTGCATTCCTGCAGGATATATGGACATGGCGCACAATGTTTTCTGTTGCGGCCATACCGGCACTGATCCTGATGTTAGGTATGTTACCGCTTCCGGAAAGCCCGCGCTGGCTGGTCGGTCAGAAACGAACTAAAGATGCACGTATTGCACTTAATATGGTCCGTGAGACTGACCGGGAAGTCCGTCATGAGCTAAGAAATATTCAAAAAGTACACGATAAAGTAGAACGGAAATCGATTACCGGGTGGAGAGATTTAAAACAGCCCTGGTTACGACCGGCTCTGTTTGCCGGACTAGGCGTTGCGGCATTTACTCAATTATCAGGTATTGAGATGATGATTTACTATACGCCGACGTTTTTAACCGATGCCGGGTTCAGCCGCAGTGCAGCATTACATTCGGCATTAGGTGTGGCTGTGATTTATCTGGTGCTGACTATCTTCGGAAAACTGGTGGTTGATCATATTGGACGCAGAACTCTGACTCTGTGGATGATGCCTGGTGCGATCATTAGTTTATTATTACTGGGGACAGTATTTGTTATGAATAGCCATGGAGGTCAACATCGCTGGCTGGTCGTTAGCTGCCTGTTTGCCTTTATGGTATTTAATTCCGGCGGTATTCAGGTTATTGGCTGGCTGATTGGTTCAGAAGTGTATCCCATGGGGATCAGGGAAAAAGCGACCAGTTTACATGCAGCTGTACTGTGGGGCTCTAACTTGCTGCTGACAGCCACGGCATTATCTCTGGTAAATATTCTCGGGATTGGCGGAGCGATGTGGTTTTATGCTCTGCTTAACTTTCTGGGATTTTTATTTATTTACTTTTTTGTACCGGAAACCAGGGGTCGTTCACTGGAAGATATAGAAATATCACTGAAAGAAGGACGTTTTTATCCTAAAAAGAAACAGGTCAGCAATATAGCCGAAGGCTCTTCTGCCCGCTCCTGATCCTGTCATTATGCCTGTAAAAAGTCTCCCGCCTGAGCGGGGGACTTTTTGTTATTCCCCGACACAGATAATCACAGAAATTCAGGGTAATATTAGCGTGTACGCCAGAGATATAAGTAAGGAATTTCAGGCAAAAAAAAACCACACAATATATTGTGTGGTTTCTTTAAAGCATATTAATATCATATGCACTTTTATTAAGTGGCGGAACGGACGGGACTCGAACCCGCGACCCCCTGCGTGACAGGCAGGTATTCTAACCAACTGAACTACCGCTC
>NZ_JAERJS010000025.1:0-51765 GCF_018257525.1 Tatumella sp. JGM130
CAACGCACAGAAATGGAAGCCACAAAAGTACCTCAAAAACACCATCATACACTAATCAATAAGTTGGTAGCATTACCTACCTTCGGGGACAGTATCAGTGATGGTGGTTTTGCCGGGCCTATTACCCGTTTTCTGTCGGGATATGACAGTAAACTGTATAACGAGCTGATCTCAGAGGCTTACACAGGTGAAACTTCACCACCTTATACCCAGGGCGGAACCAATTATGCACAGTCAGGAGCCACAGCCAGCCAGACACCGTTTCTGATTTATAAAACCAGTCAGCAAATTGATATGTATCTGCAAGACAATAATCAGCAGGGAAATCCTGATGGCTTATATATTCTCTGGGTCGGAGCTAATGACCTGTCAGTTGATGTGGAAACCAGCTTACTGAGCTTTAATTTCAGTAAAATATTCAATCAGGGGGAGAACTACCTGCTATCCAGTGCCCCGCAGGATGTCGTCAGCCAGGCCCGACGGCTGCTGGATTCGGGGGCAGGGATGGTGGTAGTACCTAACCTTCCTGATGCCGGAATGAGCCCATGGACGGGGACCGCGTTATTTGGTTTTGCTCAGGCTTTCCTTGGCGGAAATCTGCTGGATCTCCCGCGTCTGTATGCATTACAGGACGCCTATCTACGCTCACTGGGCAGTGTTAATGGCGAAGAAGCACGCCAGGCGGCGGTTACCGCTTCTGTTGAACGGGTACTGGAAAGTTATGGGCTGAATGTGCCGATTGAGATCACCTCTGCCATTTTTCGTACATTCCTTAGCATGGAAAACAAACTGACTGAGCAGTTCAATAATGATGTGGAAAAGGGGCTGAGCGGGTTGCAGGGAAATATTGTTCTTGCTGATGTTAACCGGCTTTTCGCCGAAATCATTGATTCTCCTGCCGCCTATGGTTTCGATAATATTTTAGTCCCGATGTGCCAGATTGGTATCGGAGCTCCTTTCTGTAAAGAAGATACCCCGGGATTTTATAATGATCAGGTATATTTATTTTCAGACTGGTTTCACCCCAGCCCGGTCGCCCATGGGGTGATTGCTGAATATATGATGTCGATTATTGATGCGCCGTTTCAGGTGGCCGGGCTGAATCAGGGGATCAATAATATTCAGTCTGACAGGCGTTTATACCTTGATTCGCAATTACAAAAACAACGGATGATGTCCTCCGATGACAAAGTCAGTATTTTCGGAGGATACAGCGGTAAATACGCAAGGGCTAAAGAAAATACGCTATTGACTGGCGGACACGGGCTTGCCAGTAACGGCCATATCGGTTTTTCCCTGCAACCAGTGAAAGGGTTCAGCCTCGGTGGTATGGTCAGTGCCGGAAATACACATTTTAAATCTTCAGATCTCTTCAAATACCAGTACAACAGCACCACTATGAGCCTGTTTAGTCAGCTGGTGATGGAAAACGGTGTATGGGGTAACCTGGAACTCAGCAGCGGCAGTGCTGATTTTAATAAAATCAGACGCAGTGTTTCGCTGGGGAAAGCGGTCAGAACAGAACAGGCTGCAACCCGCGCCCGCTTCAGCGGGTTAAGTGTTAATCTCGGATTTGATATGGCATTACATCGTAATGTTACCACTGGCCCTCTGCTGGGTTTTAGCTACGATCGTTCGCTGCTCAATGGGTATGCCGAAAAAGGCAATAGCAGTACCTCAATGAAGTTTGGTGATCAGCGACTGAATCGCCGCAATATTACAGCAGGCTGGCGGATAGATACCCGCAACCTGCCGGTAAACCCCTATCTTCACCTCAGCTATCGTAATGAATCTGTGACTGCGCCGGGCAAAATAACCGCCTCGTTAAAAAGTACCGGAACGGAATTTTACCGGCTGACAGAGGGGGGGAAATCACGGCAATGGCGGGAAGTGAAACTGGGGATGTACTCTTCTCTAAGTAAAAATCTGAGTACCTACGCAGCAGTTCAGTTAAGTAACAGCAACGACAGTAATACTGTGGTTAATTATGCCACCGGTCTGAACTATTCATTCTGACCGGCAGCCGACATGCTTTGGGATATGTAAATAAAGACAGATGGCTTGCGGTCAGCCCGCAGGCATCTGTTTATTCACCAGCACCATTAGTATCAGATAAAGAGACATCTCTATGACCAGTGAACGTCAACATATCGATATTATTCAGGTTTATCGGGCTATTGCTGCATTAGCGGTTATTTTCTATCACTACAGCTGGTTTGTTTCACCTTTGGAACAAACCCTGTTACGCCGCGGATATCTGGGGGTAGATATTTTCTTTATGGTCAGCGGTTTTCTGGTATGGATAACCACCAGACAGTTGCAGTCCGGATGGAAAAACAGCTTGAAATATATTATCCGGCGCAGTTTTAGAATATTTCCTGCCTATGCAATCCTGACGTCAGGGTATGCCATTTATTACTGGTTCACCCGCCCGGCGAGCGGATTATTTAACCAGACGATAAAATCATTATTCTTTATTCCGCTGAATGGCGGAGAGTCACCTGCTTACGGCTTTCCGTTGCTGGAAAATGGCTGGACGCTGAATTATGAGTTTTTTTTTACCTGATGGTTGCAGTTATGCTGTTATGTGGCCGTTCTCGTTACCTTTTTCTGGTCATACTTTTTTTATCATTAATGTTACTGGTGCCCCGTGATGCTCTGTTACAGCGTCAGGCCAGTGATCCGCATTTCTATCAGCAATATATCCTTATGATCAGTGATTCAATTAATATTGATTTTCTGGCCGGATTGCTGGCAGCGATGCTTTACAGCAGGATGTCATCTTCTGCAGGCATCGGCTGCTGGCTGCTGATGGCAGGATCTGTGGTTTTCTTTTTATTTGCCGTCGGCGGATTATATGCCCCGTTTGGTGAACGCTGGAATTTACATACCAATGTTATGACACTGCCTTGCTTTATTCTTTTCCTGTCCGGACTTAAATTAAGCAAGATAACATCCCGGCGGGTTCCCGGATGGCTGATGTTTACCGGGAAAATATCTTACTCACTTTATTTGTTACATATGGCCGTTATCTTTACGGTGATTTCTGCCGCGCAGAGATATCTGGGTGAGGACTATTTCGATTCATTTTCAAACCGGTTTAATCTGTTATGGGTAAGCCTGGTGCTGACCTACATATGTTCATGGGTGTTTTATTTATTTGTTGAGATAAAGCTTTCGGTTTTTTTAAGAGACAAATTACTAAAACGTCTCCCTTTGTAACCAGAAACTAATGGAATGGAATAATTATGTACAGTGAAAGAAAGTTACGAAAGAATAAAAAACGGGAAATCCTTCATGCATTAAACGAATTATGCCTGGATGTCTGTCCTGAACCATTGCAGGGGGGGATGTTACCTGAATTACAATACTGGCCGAAAACCCGTCAGGTAGCTGACCGTTGTGATGCCAGTATTTATGTTACCAGGGCGGTATTATTACAGCTGGCTGACGAAGGAAAAGTGATTAAGTCTCCGCAATTATATTTTAACTCGTTACGCTGGTACATTAAAAAGACAAGCCAGTGACCCGTTTCCCCGGCCTGATGGCAGGCCGGGGAAACTACCGGATTATTTGTTATTCGCCAGTGGCGGAGGCAAAGGGTCACTGTCTGCGGCAGGTGCCGGCCGGAGATCACATTGTGCCGGGAGTAATGCTGCAATAATGCCTGCGAGCACCAGTGAGGCTGCCAGCACCACGACGGCCGTATTCTGCCCGTAAAGATACATCATCAATCCTACCAGATAAGGCCCGCAGAACCCGCCGAGGTTACCTAATCCGTTAATGACGCCCCGTGCGCTGCCTGCCGCTTCGGCGGAAGCAATACGCCCCGGAATACTCCAGAACGGGCTGGTGGCTGCTTTAAGAAAAAATCCGCAACAGATCAATGCAATATAAGCCGCGATAATGTTCTGGCGCAATATTACCGACGCCAGCAGTGATGCAGCAAAACAAAACAGAGATATCATTACCCATTGGCGGCGTTTTCCGGTTTTATCGCTGAGGTATGAAATACTGTAGATCCCCAGCAGGGTAGCAATAAAAGGTAATACGGTCAGCATGCCGACATTACCGATACTGGCCCCGGTAAGATTCTTAATAATGGTTGGCAACCACAGGGTATAGCCATAGTCCCCGGTCTGATAGAAAAAGTTCAGTACTACCAGTTTCATCAGACCTTTATTACGGAATACCTCTTTCAGCGGCGCATTGCTGACCGGATTCAGTTTCCGACGCTCGGCCTGTTCCCTGGCGAGCTCGCGTAACAGATATTCTCGTTCAGCCGCAGGTAACCAGCGGGCTTCCCCGGGCCTGTCGCTTATCATAAACCACCAGAAGACCAGAACCACGACAGACAGTAATCCCTCGATAATGAATAACCAGCGCCAGTCCAGTATCGCAATAATAGCCCCTGAAACGGGCGCGGTGACCATACCGCCCAGCGGGGCAAACATCATCACAAATGCATTAGCCCGGCCCAGTTCTTTTTCCGGAAACCAGTTACTGACCATGGTCAGCACCACCGGCAGCATTCCGCCTTCGGAAATACCAAGAATAAAACGCAAAATCAGCAGCTGATAATGGTTAGTCACAAACCCGGTGGCGACGGACACCACAGCCCACGCAATCAGCGAATAAGCAATAAAGCGTTTTCCGCTGCCACGTACAGCAATGTGTCCTCCGGGGACCTGTAAAAAAAGATATCCGATAAAGAAGATGCCACTGACAACGCCGGCCATCTGGCTGGACATGGCCAGGTCAGTTTCCATACCGCCAGGCAGAGCGAAACTGATATTGACCCGATCCATAAACGACATAATGCAGGCAATCAGGATCGGCACAATAACGCGAAACCAGCGGGTGCCGGGGATAGTGTTCTGCATAATAAAACCCCTTTATCATTCTTCAGGACGATGAAAACAGGGTCAGCAAAGTCAGTGCTCTGTGACTGTCTGCAACGCTTATCAGGGGGTATAAAACGCGATTTCAGAAGGATGTTATGGGATCCCGGTCACGTATAATCATGTTAGAAAACCCTGTTACAAGGTTCGTGAGCCAGACGGCGGGATAAGCGGAGTGAAACCGGGAAAGGATCAAAGCGTTTCCCCGCAAGAGAGCTGGTAATGGAGGTCAACATGGGCAGGTGTTTCCTGTCCGGCAATGCTTCTGAGCATAATTTCGGTCACAGTTTTACCGATGGCAAAACGCGGGGTAATAACGCTGGCCAGTTTTAACGGAGTAACCTGACCTATCTCCAGTCCGTGAAAACCGGCAATACTCAGCTGCGCGGGGACCTGAATACCAGCCTGCAAACATTCCTGTAAAACGCCGACGGCCAAATCATCGTTAGTACAGAGTATGCCATCGACCTGCGGGTATTTCTGTCTGGCAACCCCCATCATACCGTTACCGACCGAAACCGATGATATTTTATTCGGGGTGATCTGACCCGGCCGGAGTCCGGCTTGCTGCATGGCTTCGCAATAGCCGGAATAGCGTAATCTGTCTCTGTGATCAGACATCGCCCCGAAATAGATAATCTGTTTTTTACCCCGCGCCAGTAACAGCCGGGTCATATCAAATCCGGCCTGTTGATTATCAAACCCGACACAGATCCTGCCTGGCTGACATTGATTACCCATCACTTCTGCGACCGGGATCCCCGAAGCTTTAAGATATTTTTCGGCACGTAGTGTATGCACCGACTCGGTCAGAATAATGCCTTTAATCTGCATTGCCAGCAGAGCCGCTATCTGTTCTTCTTCGCGTAACGGATCATAGTCGTAACTGACGACAACCGTTTTATACCCCGTATTGCTGATCGCTGCCTCAATTCCCGCCAGCAGGCTGGGAAAAATCTGGTTGTGAAAGGAAGGGATCAGCACCCCGATACGCGCAGTTGCCTGGCCGGATATTTGCGGATTATCTGTATCGGGCTGATAGCCGATTTCGTTAATAACGGCAGCGATTCGCTGTGATGTCTGCGGGGTGACTTTTTCCGGTGTTCGCAGGTAACGGCTGACAGTCATCGGAGTAACCCCGGCCAGAGAGGCTATATCATGCAACGTGATACGCTGGTTTTTCATGCCTGATATCCAAAATATCCTCAAAGGAAATGACCGGTCCGGAGTTACCGGTACAGGTAATAATGGAACAGACTACTGTAAAAACCGCGCAGATGTCACTGATTGTTGTTCTGAAGCCGGAACAAACCGGCTGGCAGCAGCCGGTATTTGCAAAGAGATTATGCCTGCGTCAGGCAGGGACAGCGCATTATGGATTAATCAGGCGGCCGATAGAACGGAAGAAATTACGCTGCCCGCTTCCTTTTTTGATTGCGCCTTCACGATAGAAATAGACTTTTCGCAGGTTACAGTTCAGTAATTCTGCGATGTTTTTGGTATTCAGGTTATAGAGATAGGCGCGTAATAAGGAGACTTGCTCTTTGTTCAGATTCAGGCGATTTTTCAGGATAACACTATAATTTCTTTTACATTTTTCGTTCGTTTCCCGGCAAAGGATACGAATGAAAAAGCTAAAATCGTCGAGGGACAGACGTTTATCCAGTTCAAAATCTGCATTTTTTATACTCATAAACTGATGCAAAACCGAGAGCAGGCAAACTTTACATTCCGGATTCATTTTTTTCATCCGAATAATATCGTTTTCCGGATCGATGACAATCGAACGTGTCGTCAGGGTATCATAAAATATGAAATCAAAGCTGTTGGCTGAAGGGTGATTAAGCAGTTCTTCAACGGATGAAAATTTATGAATAGATATATTATCTGAAATGTAACGGCATATGGATTTAATCGCAATGCAGGTATAATTACAGGTATCTATAATTGCAATGGAACGAATGACTTCCTTGTTATTCATATAGCACCACATTTAATTTATCAGGTTGAATTTAAGTGAGTTTTATATTTTACTTTCCATGGTGAAGGTCACCTGACAGGGCAGCAGGGAAAGGGCATTATTATGCCAGTGAGACTCACTGTATGTTGTGTTAATTGATATTAACTCTTCGGTTGAGAATAATATCGACAGATTATGTCAGTTATTTATGCTCTGTTCCATAGAGCTATTGTCAATTATCAAAAAATAAGAATATTACAGTTTTAGTGAGCAGTTATGAAAATAAACTTTCCGGTTTTTTAAATAGAAGGGGGGACAAATAAACAGTAGTTTCCCCGGGAATATTTGTCATTTTACAGATTCATCTTTGTCATTCTCTGGCCAGAGGGCACAGGTGCATAGGTTCAGGCTCCAACGGATTCCGGCCGGATCTCTCTGCCGGATAAAAAGGCTGACGGTTAAATGTTTAGTGGCAGAGAAGGCCGTAAACCGGAGTCGCGAATAAATCCGACAAAGATCACAGATTACAAATAAAGCCCGATAAAGGTCTGGCAGACTCTTTTACCCTGACAAAGGTCGAAGGTAAAGTTACGCGTAACAGTTCATAAAATGAGGTCATCTGATGAATAATTTATTCGATTTAACCGGTAAGCGTGCTCTGATCACCGGCTCAACTCAGGGGCTGGGGCTGCTGATGGCCCGCGGACTGGGTGAACACGGTGCCTCGGTTATTATTAACGGCCGCGACCCGCAGCGCTGTGAAAAGGCGGTAGCAGATTTACGGGCTGACGGGATCCGGGCCAGTGCCTGTGCTTTTGATGTGACTGATCCTGCTGCTGTGGCGCAAGCTATTGCCACTATTGAAACAGAAACCGGGCCGCTGGATATCCTGGTAAATAATGCCGGAATCCAGCATCGGGCACCTTTTACTGAATTTCCGGTTGAAGAATGGAATCGGATTATTGAAGTTAATCAGAAGTCTGTTTTCATTGTTTCTCAGCAAGTTGCAAGGAAAATGATCGAACGGAAACGCGGTAAAATTATTAATATCTGTTCGATGCAGAGTGAATTAGGCCGTGATAATATTACGCCTTATGCGGCCTCTAAAGGGGCGGTGAAAATGCTGACTAAAGGAATGTGTGTTGAACTCGCCCGGCATAATATTCAGGTCAATGGGATTGCCCCCGGCTATTTTGATTCGGAGATGACGGCAGCGCTGGTCAATGATAAGCAGTTCTCTGACTGGTTGTGTCACCGTACACCCGCAGCGCGCTGGGGTAAACCGGAAGAGCTGAAAGGGGCGGTGGTATTCCTGTCAGCACCTGCTTCTGATTTTGTTAACGGTCATATTTTATTTGTGGATGGCGGAATGCTCGCTTCCGTATAGCGTACTGACCGGGCAGATAATTATTTGGCCTGCCCGGCATGTTATTTGCCCTGTCCCCGCCAGTACACAGGATCCTCTCCGATGAATACACCCCGCCAATTGCCGGTAAAACGGTGGTGGTATTTAATGCCGGTTATTTTTATAACCTACAGTCTGGCCTGTCTTGATCGGGCAAATTACGGATTCGCGGCAGCCTCCGGGATCGAAAGGGACTTAGGTATCAGCCCCGGTACATCTTCTCTGATTGGCGCATTGTTTTTCCTCGGGTATCTTTTTTTTCAGGTGCCGGGGACGATTTACGCTGTCAGGCGCAGTGCCCGAAAACTGGTATTTGCCAGTCTGTTGCTGTGGGGGCTGTGTGCGACAGCCTCCGGGCTGGTGAGTGATATACCGGCGCTGATGATTATCCGGTTTATTCTGGGAGGGGCAGAGGCAGCAGTTATGCCTGCAATGCTGATTTATATCAGCAACTGGTTTACCCGCAGAGAGCGTTCACGGGCGAATACGCTGCTGGTACTGGGTAACCCGGTGACGGTGTTATGGATGTCGATAGTTTCCGGATATCTGATCAATGCTTTTGGCTGGCGACAGATGTTTATTCTGGAGGGAGTTCCGGCACTGGTCTGGGCCGTCGTCTGGTGGCAGATAGTTCGCGACAAACCTGAACAGGTCTGCTGGCTGAATGACGATGAAAAACAGGCATTGAACCGGGCACTGGCCGAAGAGCAGCAACAGATCCAGCCGATGCGCAATCTCTCGCGGGCACTGAGATCGCGTAATGTAGTGATACTTTGTCTGTTGCATGCTTTCTGGAGTATCGGTGTGTATGGTTTTATGATGTGGATGCCTTCCATTCTGCGGATGGTCGCGGTTATTGATATTGTACAGACCGGCTGGCTGTCAGCAGCCCCTTATCTGGCGGCGATTATTACTATGCTGGTGGTTTCCTGGTTATCGGATAAGTCAGGATTACGCCGGCGATTTATCTGGCCATTATTACTGATTGCCTCTGTAACGTTTTTTGGTTCCTGGTGGCTGGGCAGTTATTCTTTCCGGCTATCTTATAGTCTGCTGGTGCTGGCAGCGGCCTGCATGTATGCCCCTTACGGTCCCTTTTTTGCCTTGATCCCCGAGTTATTGCCGAAAAATGTTGCCGGAATATCCATCGGTCTGATCAACTGCTGCGGGGCGGCAGGGGCTTTTCTTGGCGCATGGCTGGTGGGATATCTGAACGGTATCAGCGGCGGGCCGGGAGCATCATATACTTTTATGGCAATCACTTTGCTGGTGGCCGTCGGACTGGTTTTTTTACTGCGGATACCATCAGGCACACTGATACTGGCTGATAATTCGGACTAAACAGGAACAGGAATGAAGAAAAGCAGGATGTCGTTACAGGATATCGCCAGCCTTGCAGGGCTGACGAAAATGACTGTCAGTCGTTATATGCGTGACCCGGAAATGGTCTCAGAACGCAGCAGGCAGGCCATTGATGCTGTGATGCGCCGGCATGACTATATCCCTAACCGCTTACCTGATATTTTATCCGGGGCCCGCAGCCGGACACTCGGGGTTATTATTCCCTCATTCCGTAATCAACTCTTTTCCGATGTGCTGGATGGTATTCAGCAGGTTGCCGCGCAGTATAACTATCAGACCATCATTGCCAGTGATAATTATGATCCGCTGATCGGCCAGCAAAAAATCATTACACTGCTGTCATACCATATTGATGCCCTCATCCTGACCGGCAGGCAGCATACTCAGTCGGCGATAAACAGTATCAGGACATCGGGAGTCCCTGTGGCTGAGTTAATGGAAATCAGTCATGACGCTCTGGATATACAGGTGGGGTTTGATAACCTTCAGGCTGCCAGAGAAATGACCCGTCACCTGATTGCCCGAGGCCGGCGACAGATTGTTTTTCTCGGCGCGATGGATGATCCCCGCGATATTTGCCGCTACCGGGGAGTAGAGATGGAGTTAACGGGGGCCGGGCTGACCGGCAGGCATATTGTGCCGAAAGAAATATCGTCGATGGCTCTCGGCCAGCGAATGTTCCGCAAAATTATGCAGCAGTATCCGCAGACAGACACCATTTTCTGTACCAATGATGATCTGGCTATGGGGGTATTACTGGAATGTCAGGCCCGTCAGATAGCGGTTCCCCGACAGATGGCGGTGGCCGGGTTTCACGGGCTGGATATCGGACAGGCTAACCAGCAAAAACTGGCCAGTGTTATTACACCACGTTTCCGGATGGGCCAGCTGGCGACGGAATTACTGATGGACAGACTGGCGGGTAAGCAGGGCCGTTTAGCGGAACAGACAAGCGGCATTGACCTGGGATACCAGTTATTTTTTGGTGATACAGTATAAATTATCTGCAAGGGCAGCGGCAGAAGATGCCGCTGCCATCATTTTCAGCGGCGTGAACGAACCAGCTGATAGCGGCGGGTAATATATTCGACCGGCGCACTCCAGATATGTACCAACCGGGTAAAGGGGAACAGTAAAAACAGTGTCATCCCCAGTACCAGGTGTACCCGGTAAATCATATCCACACCTTCCAGTAAGGCGGCTGAATTGCCCCTGAAAGTCACAACAGACTGGGCCCAGCCAACCAGTTTCATCATCTCTGAACCATCGGGGTGACGGGCAGAAAACAGGATGGTAATCAGACCGAGGCAGGCCTGAATCAGCAGTAAACTGAGGATCAGAATATCGGCCCGTGTAGAAGTGGCGCGGATCCGCGGATTATACAACCGTCGTTTCAGCAGTAATGCCCCCCCGGCAACGGTCATAATACCGAAAATGCCCCCGGCCATCATGGCTATTTTTTGTTTAGCGGCAATGGATAAAAATGGTTCATATACCCAGTGCGGGGTCAGTAAACCAAACAGGTGACCGAAGAAAATGCCGAGAATGCCGATATGAAACAAGTTTGATGCCAGCGTCATGCCTTTTTTATCCAGCATCTGGCTGGAAGACGCCCGCCAGCTATATTGGCCGTAGTCGTAGCGTAACCAACTACCGGCTAAGAAAACGGCACCACACAGGTACGGATAGAGATCAAATAAAAAAGTATTCAGCCAGCTGATCATTTGCCACCTCCTGCAGAGAGATCCAGATATTGTGGTGTGACCTGCTGGCGAAAGCGTTGCCGGTATTGTTGTTCCGCTGCATTTTTACATGCCGGATCTGCTATAAATTTCACCTGTTCTTCCTCCCAGATTGCATCCATTGCCTGTGGCGTATCATCGCGTGACTCTCCGGCGATTTTGTCCAGCACGCTGTGGCTGCGTAACGGGCTGTCTGCCAGCATTAACAGCTGGTCAAACAACAACCGGTAGTCACTGCCACGTTGTGCCAGACGGCCGCCGAGTAATGCCAGAATTTCGGCGACATCCAGTAATCCCTGACGGCTGTCTTCTGCGGAACAGAGTGACAGATATTCCAGATACACCGGCAGATAGTCGGGCAGCTCACGGCAACCGGCTTCCAGCCCGGCTGCCTGATACTGTGCCAGCAAATCGACCATTGCCTGGCCACGATCGCGGGATTCGGCATGCACATGTTCAAACATCAGCATTGAGGTGGCACGACCGCGATCAAAGGTTTCGCACCATTCCTGCTGCCGGTCCAACAGGGGGGCCTGCAGGTAACAAGCGGCGAAGGCCAGTAACTGCGGACATTCAGCTTCGATCAGCGGCAAAATTTCGTCTGCAGCATCCCATAATTCCTGAGAAGGATACTCGAGCATGACTGCGATCAGTTTCAGAGGTGACATTACTGATCTCCTGTTTTACCCGACACATTGATGGCATCAATCCGGCGGCTATTAAACAAATTAAAACGGCTGTCGCTGCCATGACAGCCATCACCAAAGCTGAAACCACAGCCGTTACGTTCAGGGAAAGCATCACCGGCCAGCTCACGGTGTCCGGAAGGCACCACAAACCGGTCTTCGTAGTTGGCAATTGCCAGATAACGGTACATATCTTCGGCCTGTTCAGCGGTCAGCCCCACGGCATCCAGTGCGCTGGTATCTGTTTTACCTTCTACGGTTTGTGCGCGTTTGAAATGACGCATTGCCATCATCCGTTTCAGTGCCGACAGTACCGGCCCGGTATCGCCTGCGGTCAGCATATTAGCGAGATACTGCAGCGGGATATGCAGCTCTTCAACAGCAGGTAAGACTGCTTCTGAACTGAGAGCAGCGGCCTCGACAGCGGACTGAATCGGGGATAATGGCGGCACATACCAGACCATTGGCAGGGTGCGATATTCAGGATGCAGAGGTAACGCCAGCTTCCAGTCCATTGCCAGTTTCCAGACCGGTGAGTGGCGGGCAGCATCCAGTACATTCTGCGGGATCCCCTGTTGCAGGGCTTCGCGGATCACCTGTGGATCATTGGGGTCGAGGAAAACCTCTGTTTGTCGCTGATAAAGATCCTGATCGCTCTCTGTGCTGGCGGCGTCGAGGATCTTGTCGGCATCATAGAGTAATACACCCAGATAACGGATCCGTCCGACACAGGTTTCCGAGCATACGGTTGGCATACCGGCTTCGATACGCGGATAGCAGAAAATACATTTTTCAGACTTGCCACTTTTCCAGTTAAAGTAGATTTTTTTATACGGGCAGCCACTGATACATAAACGCCAGCCACGACAGCGGTCCTGATCGATAAGAACAATGCCGTCTTCTTCACGTTTATAAATTGCACCGCTCGGACAGGTCGCCACACAGGCAGGGTTCAGACAGTGCTCGCACAGCCGGGGCATATACATCATAAAGGTATGTTCAAACTGGCCGTAAATCTGTTTTTCCATCCGCGCGAAGTTCTGATCCGCTGAACGTTTTTCAAATTCCCCGCCAAGGATCTCTTCCCAGTTAGGCCCGGAAGTGATCTTATCCATACGCTCTCCGCTGATCAGCGAGCGGGGACGGGCGGTCGGCTGATGTTTGCCGGAAGGCGCGTTGTGCAGGTGCTGATAATCAAAGGTAAAAGGTTCGTAGTAATCATCAATACCCGGCACCACCGGGTTAGCAAAAATCTTGCTCAGTACCCCGGCTTTATTACCCAGCCGCGGCACCAGTCGTCCGCTGATTTTACGTATCCAGCCGCCCTGCCACTTTTCCTGGTCTTCCCAGGCCGCGGGGTAACCGATCCCCGGTTTACTTTCGACATTATTAAACCAGGCATATTCCATGCCTTCACGGCTGGTCCAGACATTTTTACAGGTCACAGAACAGGTATGACAGCCAATACATTTATCGAGGTTAAGCACCATGCCTACCTGGGAACGTATTTTCATTTTTGAGCCTCCTGGACCTGATCCCGGCCTTCGTCATCCAGCCAGAGAATATTTTTCATTTTGCGGACAATGATAAATTCATCACGGTTAGAACCGACGGTACCGTAATAATTGAATCCGTAGCTTTGATGCACATAGCCACCAATCATATGGGTGGGTTTGGGACTGATACGGGTCACTGAGTTATGGATCCCGCCACGCATACCGGTGACTTCAGAGCCGGGAATATTGGTGATACGTTCCTGGGCGTGATACATCATGGTCATACCCGCAGGTACCCGCTGACTGACGACCGCCCTTGCAGTCAGTGCACCGTTGCTGTTAAACGCCTCAATCCAGTCGTTATCAGCGATACCCATTTCTCTGGCATCATCTTCACTCATCCAGACAATTGGCCCGCCACGCGACAGTGTCAGCATCAGCAGGTTTTCGCTATAAGTTGAGTGAATGCCCCATTTCTGGTGTGGCGTCAGGAAATTGAGTATTTTCTCCGGGTAACCATTGGACGGAATATGACTCATTTGCTCGACGCTGCGGGTATTGACCGGTGGCCGGTAACTGACCAGGCTTTCACCGAAGCCCCGCATCCACGGATGGTCCTGGTAAAGCTGCTGACGTCCGGTCAGCGTCCGCCACGGAATTAACTCATGAACATTGGTATAACAGGCGTTGTAGGAAACATGTTCATCTTCCAGTCCTGACCATGTCGGGCTGGAAATAATTTTACGGGGCTGTGCCTGAATGTCGCGGAAGCGGATTTTTTCTTCCTGTTTTGGCAGGGCAAGGTGGGTATGGTCCCGGCCGGTAATTTCACCGAGGGCCTGCCATGCTTTTACTGCCACCTGCCCATTGGTTTCCGGGGCCAGAGTCAGGATCATTTCGGCAGCATCAATCGCCGAATTCAGCTGTGGCTGACCTTTGCCTGCTCCGCGGGTATGAGTATGGTTAAGCTGACGCAGCAGATGGATCTCTTTATCGGTGTTCCAGCTGATGCCTTTGCCTCCGTTGCCCAGTTTTTCCATCAACGGCCCGATTGACATAAAACGTTCGCTGAGGGCAGGGTAATCACGTTCAACCAGCATGATATGCGGGGCTGTTTTGCCCGGTTGCAGTTCACATTCCCCTTTATGCCATTGTTTCACGTCATAAGGCTGAGCAATTTCTGCCGGAGAGTCATGCTGAACAGGCAATAGCACCACATCATTTTCCACGCCGAGGTGACCCGGACAAAGGGCTGAAAAGGTTTTGGCGATATCTTTATAAATTTCCCAGTCACTGCGTGACTCCCAGACGGGGTCAATGGCAGCAGATAACGGATGAATAAACGGATGCATATCCGAGGTATTCATATCGTCTTTTTCATACCAGGTCGCGGTAGGTAATACGATATCTGAGAACAGACAGGTGCTGGACATTCTGAAATCGAGAGTGACCAGCAGGTCCAGTTTCCCTTCCCGTGCCGGTGTCTGCCAGTCGACTTCTTGCGGGGACATCTCCGGATCTGCAACGGTTTCACTTCCCTGAATACCGCTCTCGATCCCCAGCAGATAGCGCAGCATATATTCATGGCCTTTCGCCGAAGAACCCAGCAGATTTGAGCGCCAGACAAACAGGTTGCGCGGGTGGTTGTTACCGTTATCCGGTTGTTCGCTGGCAAAGCGTAATTCCCCTTGCTGTAACGCTTTGGCCGTGTAATCCGCCGGGGAAAGTCCGGACTCTTTTGCCTTAGCGGCAATCGTCAGCGGGTTAGTATTAAGTTGTGGCGAAGAAGGCAGCCAGCCCATACGTTCGGCACGGACGTTGAAATCGATCAGCTGACCAGCGAAATCCTGAGGGTTTGCCAGCGGAGACAGCAACTCTTTGACCGATAATTTTTCGTAACGCCACTGAGAAGAGTGATTATAGAAAAATGAAGTACTGTTCATATGGCGTGGCGGACGAGCCCAGTCCAGGGCGAATGCCAGCGGCTGCCAGCCGGTTTGCGGCCGCAGTTTTTCCTGACCGACATAATGGGCCCAGCCGCCACCGGTTTGTCCGACACAGCCGCAGAAAATCAGCATATTGATTAAACCACGGTAATTCATATCCATGTGATACCAGTGGTTCATTCCTGCGCCGACGATAATCATCGAACGCCCATGGGTTTTGTGAGCAGTATCGGCAAACTCGCGGGCAATACGAATAATCTGCTGACGGGGCACCCCGCAAATTTGCTCTGCCCAGGCCGGTGAGTAGGCTTTTACTTCATCATAACTGCCCGCGGTATTACTATCGTCGAACCCCCGGCCGACACCGTAATTGGCCAGCGTCAGGTCATAAACACTGACCACTTTGGCACGGCGGCCGTCCGCCAGACTAATCTCTCTGACCGGCAGTTTATGCACCAGTACCGGTGACTGTTCGACATGGCGGAAATAAGGGGATGGCTGACCGCCAAAATAGGGGAAGGCCACCTCTGCCAGTTGATCGTAACCCTCGGCCAGGCTGAGACGTAATTCTGTTTGCTGGCCTGCCGCGCGGGCTTCCAGGTTCCATTTCCCCTTTTGCCCCCAGCGGAAACCGGCAGAGCCGTTCGGCACCACCAGCTGACCATCGCTGTCAAAAGCCACGGTTTTCCAGTCCGGATTATTACTTTCGCCGAGATTATCCACCAGATCGGCTGCACGCAGCAGGCGTCCGGCGCTGTAATAACCTTTATCGGTCTCTTCCAGCATCACCAGCATCGGCATATCTGTATAACGGCGGCAGTAATTAATAAAGTAATCGCTGGGGTTATCGAGGTGGAATTCTTTAAGGATCACATGGCCCATAGCCATTGCCAGTGCGGCATCAGTACCCTGCTTAGGTGCCAGCCAGTGGTCACTGAGTTTAGCCACTTCTGCATAATCAGGGGTTATAGCAACAGTTTTAGTGCCTTTATACCGGACCTCGGTAAAAAAGTGTGCGTCCGGGGTTCTGGTCTGAGGCACGTTGGACCCCCAGGCGATAATATACGCCGAGTTGTACCAGTCAGCAGATTCCGGAACATCTGTCTGCTCTCCCCAGGTCATCGGGGATGCCGGAGGCAGATCACAATACCAGTCATAAAAACTCAGGCAGGTTCCGCCCATCAGTGACAGATAACGGGTACCCGCCGCATAGGAGACCATCGACATAGCCGGAATAGGCGAAAATCCGGCAACCCGGTCAGGGCCATAGTTTTTTACTGTCCAGATATTCGCGGCGGCAATCAACTGGTTCAGTTCGTTCCAGTCAGAACGGACAAAGCCGCCTTTACCGCGGGCTTGTTTATAGCTGGTTGCTTTCTTCTCATCACGGACAATACTGTCCCAGGCTTCTACCGGGTCACTGAATTGCTGCAGTGCTTCCCGCCATAACCGGATAAGCTGTTTACGCACCAGCGGGTATTTTAGCCGGTTGGCGCTGTAGATATACCATGAGTAACTGGCACCCCGCGGACATCCGCGGGGTTCATGGTTAGGTAAATCAGGGCGTGTCCGCGGATAGTCTGTTTGCTGGGTTTCCCAGGTGACCAGCCCGTTTTTGACATAAATTTTCCAGCTACAGGAACCGGTACAGTTTACGCCGTGGGTGGAACGGACAATTTTGTCATGCTGCCAGCGCTGGCGATAGCCGTCTTCCCAGTCACGGTTGCTGTCCATTTCCTGTCCGTGGCCGTCGGAAAAGGTGCTGCCCTTTTGCTTAAAATAGCGGAGTTTATCCAGTAATTTACTCATTTTTTTCTCCGTGCAGAAACCGTATTTCTGCCATCACTCTGTCAGGTATTCGGTGGTTGATCTGGCGGCAGGCCGGAGCTCCGCAATTATCCTTTCGCCGGTTTTTTACGGCCGTATACCAGTCCGGTAACCAGCAGACAGATAATGTAAAAGACCAGAAAGATTTTCATTGCCCCTACCGGAGAGCCAGTCAGGTCCAGGGAGGTGCCGAACGCCTTGGGAATAAAGAACCCGCCAAAGGCACCAATCGCAGAGATAAAGCCCAGCGCGGAGGCAGTTTCAGTCACGGCCATCTGTTGTGCTTCTGGCTGACTGGCACCTTCTTTGAGCGATTTGCTGATAGTCAGCTGACGGAAGATCACCGCAATCATCTGGAAAGTGGAACCACTGCCTAGTCCGGCGGTCAGGAACAACCCCATAAATACAGCGTAGAAAGCCGTGAAATTGCCTGAGCCCGGGGTAGTGTCTGGCAGGGTAAGGAACAGTAAGCCGCAGAATATAACCATAAAAACATAATTGATCAGTGTTACCCGTACACCACCAAACTTATCGGAAATCATCCCGCCGAAGGAACGGGCCAGGGCACCGATAAAGGGGCCAAAAAATGCCAGTTTCAGGATATCAATCCCCGGGAACTGGGTTTTTGCCAGCATGGCAAACCCCGCAGAGAAGCCAATAAAAGAACCAAAGGTGGTCAGATATAACAGGCTGAGCAACCACATATGACCGCGTTTCAGTACCGGTAATTGCTGCCGTACCGACATCTGAGTACCCGGAACATCATTCATCCCGAACCATGCGGCGAGGGTTGCGAGGATCAACAGCGGGACCCAGAACAGGGCCGCATTCGCCAGAAAAAGGACACTACCGTCAGTCTGCTGTACTCCGTGGGTACCGAGCAGGCTGAATAACGGTACAACCAGAACCAGCGGCGCGACCAGCTGCATAACACTGACACCCAGGTTACCAAGCCCGCCATTAATCCCCAGCGCGCTGCCCTGACGGGTTTTCGGGAAGAAAAAACTGATGTTGCCCATGCTCGACGCAAAGTTAGCCCCGGCAAAGCCGCACAGCAGAGAGATAACAATAAAGGTTGAATAACCGGTGGTCGTATCCTGCACAGCCAATCCTAACCAGATGCAGGGGATCACCAGGATGATGGTGGAAATTGCGGTCCATTTACGTCCACCGATTAATGGCACCATAAAAGAGTAGGGTACCCGCAGAATGGCCCCGGATAATGCAGGCAGTGCTGTTAACATGAAAAGCTGGTCAGTAGTAAAATTAAAACCGGCTTTATTCAGATTAATGGATACCGCACTGAATAACATCCAGACACAGAAAGAAAGTAATAAGGCAAAGACCGAAATCCACAGGTTACGTTGCGCTATTTTCTTTCCGTACTGCTCCCAGAACTGAGGGTTTTCAGGTTCCCATTGCTGTAAAAGCCCGGAACGTTGGTTGGTTAACGACATAGCCAGGTCCAGTGTTGAAGGTGGATGAAATTACCGGTTTCAGGTAATGACCGAGTTAATTAATGGTTTAAATATAAGTAGTTAATAATTATCATTGTTATCTGAGGATATATTTTGTTATCGCTTTTATTACATGACGGATTTTATCCTGACTTTCAGCAGGTACTGATTGATCCCGGACAGGTTTTGTTCAGGAACCATCAGTGAATAAATATATTTTTTTACGACTTTATTCACTATTCACTATTTACTGTTCACTATTGAGTAACGTATTGGCAGGAAATAAATTTAAAGAGTAAATGTTTAATTAAATTAATATGTTATTTTGTTTGTTAATTTAAATTAAATTCTGCCCGGCAGAAAACCAGTTAAGTGAATGCTGTAAACGGACAACCTCGCCGACAATAATAAGTGCCGGGCTGGCTGCATCTTTACATAATTGTTGTAACTCATGGAGGATCCCGACACTGACCTTTTGCTCTCTGCGGGTGCCCTTCCCGATGACGGCAACCGGCGTCTGATCACTGACTCCGGCTGCGGTCAGTTGCTGATAAATATCACCGGCCTGTTGTAATCCCATATAAAAAACAGTGGTCTGCGACGGCGAAATACCCGACAGGAACGGCGGACTGGCGGCATGTTTTGTATGGCCGGTAATCAGGCGGAGGCTGTCAGCATAATCACGATGGGTTAGGGGAATCCCGGCATATGCGGCGCATCCGCTGGCTGCGGTGATGCCGGGGACTACCGAAAAACGGATCCCCGCAGCAGCCAGAGCCTCGAGTTCTTCTCCGCCACGGCCAAAAATCAGCGGGTCACCGCCTTTTAACCGCACGACGCGCTTTCCTGACTGCGCCTGCGAGATCAGTAACTGATTGATCTGTTGCTGGGTAGTGGAATGCCGGCCACACTGTTTTCCGACACTGATATATTCTGTCGCCGGGCAGATTAATGCCCGGATATCGTCAGAAACCAGGCGGTCAGCCAGTACCACATCAGCCTGTTGCAGACAGGACAGGGCTTTAAGTGTCAGTAATCCGGCATCTCCGGGGCCGGCACCGACCAGGGCAACTTCTCCGGCCCCCGGTGACGGTATATTCATTTCCGGCGGAAGTACCGTTGCCGTTGTCTGCAGGACGGCGGATGATCCCTGTTGCTGGCTGATTTCGCAGAATATCTGCGCGCTATTGGTTTCGCGGCTGATTTGGTTATTCAGTGTTTGATCGCTGGTGGTCGCGACCACCAGCCAGCAGCCCTTAAGCAGACCGGAGTGATAACGGCCCTGATTCCAGCGGATCTGCTGTTGCTCTGCCAGAGCCGACAGCCCGGGAGTAAGCTCAGAGGCACAGACTAAAATATCCGCACCGGCCTGCAGTAACTGATGCACTCTGGTTTCTGCGAGGTGATTTCCTCCGGCGACCAGGCAGAGACGCTGGCGGAGATGGCATACCAGGGAAAGGTGCATCGCCCGTTACCCGGCCAGTACTCCGTGGCCGGCTGCCACGGTGCCACAAGGCTGTAACTGGACGACCCCCTGTTCAACTCTGACAGGGTAGGCTGCCACTGAGTAATTTTCATCTTCCAGACACCAGCCATCCCGCAGACGAAAATGCTGTTTTTTCAGCGGACTGGCGACCCATAACTCCCTTTCATGCTCTGCGATAATCCCTCTGCTCAGTACACTGGCCCCGAAAAAAGGGTCGATATTACTGATAGCAAAGACCTGCGGGTCTGCTGAGGGACGGAACAGGGCAATTTGCTGGTCATTTAACAGTGCACAGACTCCGGTCGCCGGCAGGATATCATCCAGCTGACATATGTTAGTCCAGCAACTCATGGCTGTTCCTCCTGAATAACAACGGGAATACGTTCACTGACGGTCGCTGGCCGATGCTGTTGTCCCTCCGGCACCATTTGTACCAGCATGTCCCGCCGGGCACTGTTGACGAAGTGATGGAAACGTAGCTGTGCCTCTGGCCGGCGCAGTGTTTCTTTCCATTCACAGTTGAAACGGTCTCTCAGTAACTGCAGATCCGCCTCAGACTGCTCAGCAATATTCAGTTCATCATTAATAATTACTTTTTTCAGATAGCCGATCCCGCCCTGCAGGTTTTCCAGCCAGACCGAGGTACGTTGCAATTTATCGGCAGTACGCAGATAGAACATCATAAACCGGTCGATATAGCGGACCAGTGTCTGTTGATCCAGGTCGGCGGCCAGTAAATCGGCATGGCGTGGTTTCATCCCGCCATTACCGCACACATACAGGTTCCATCCTTTTTCGGTGGCAATAACGCCGACATCTTTACTCTGGGCCTCTGCACATTCACGGGTACAGCCAGATACCCCGAATTTCATTTTATGCGGGGTACGGATGCCTTTATAACGGTTCTCCAGCATCACACCGAGCGAGGTACTGTCACCGACACCGAAACGGCACCAGCGGCTACCGACACAGGTTTTCGCCATACGCAGCGCTTTGGCATAAGCATGGCCACTTTCGAAGCCTGCGGCGATCAGCTGTGTCCAGATCGCCGGCAAATCGTCTTGCTGCACCCCGAACAGGGCGATACGCTGTGAACCGGTAATTTTGGTATATAACCTGAACTCACTGGCAATATCGCCCAGAACCTGTAATTGCCGTGGTGTGATTTCTCCGCCTGCAGTCCGCGGGATAACCGAATAAGTGCCATCTTTCTGTATATTTGCGAGGAAATTATCGTTGGAGTCCTGTAACGGAACTAACTCTGGTTGCAGAATATAGTCATTCCAGGCGGAAGCCAGCAGGCTGGCAATCACGGGTTTACATACCTCACAGCCGTAACCGCGACCATACTTGCTCAGCAAGCCGTCAAAAGTGGTTATCTGACCGACCCGAATCAAATGAAATAACTCCTGGCGGGAGTAGGGGAAGTGTTCGCACAGGTGATTATTAATTTCAATACCCTGGCGTGACAGTTCGCTATTCAATACCCGGGTTAGCAGCGGGACACAGCCTCCGCAGCCGGTACCTGCTTTGGTGGCGGCTTTCAGCGCCGCGACCGTATGGCAACCCTGTTCAATGGCTTTAATCAGGGCACCTTTGGTAACATCGAAACAGGAGCAGATTTGTGCGCTGTCGGGCAATTTATCAACGCCCATCGCCGGAGTATCTCCGCCAGTGGCCGGCGGAAGGATCAACTGACCGGGGTTCTCCGGCAGTTCGATATCATTCAGCATCAGTTGTAACAAATTACTGTAGTCGGAGGTATCTCCGACCAGCACAGCACCCAGTAAATGGCGGCAGTCTTCGCTGACAATCAGCCGTTTATAGACTTCTTTTATCTCATCAAGATAGACAAAACTCTGGCTGCCCACTGTTCTGCCGTGCGCATCGCCGATCCCGCCAACATCCACGCCGAGTAATTTCAGTTTGGCACTCATATCCGCACCACTGAAGACCGCCGGATGACCGGTTAAATGCTCAGCAGCCACCCGTGCCATTTTATAACCGGGGGCTACCAGCCCGTAGACATGTGTATTCCAGCAGGCACATTCGCCGATGGCATAAATATCAGGATCACTGGTCTGGCAGTGGTCATTAATCAGGATACCGCCTTTTTCGGCGACAGCCAGCCCGCATTGTCTGGCAAGACTGTCCTGAGGACGGATGCCGGTAGAAAATACAATAAAATCGACTTCCAGCTGAGTGTCATCAGCAAACAACAGGGTTTTTCGTGCCTGCTCTCCCTGCTGGACAATCTGTCGGGTATTTTTACCCGTATGCACTGTCACGCCGAGCCGTTCTATCTTTTTACGTAACAGCTCGCCGCCCATAGGATCAATCTGTTCCGCCATCAGTACTGGCGCGAATTCTATAACATGTGTTTCGGTCCCGAGGTTTTTTAAGGCCCCGGCGGCCTCAAGGCCAAGCAGCCCGCCACCGATAACGGCACCACGCTTGCTGCGTAATGCACAGGCTTCGATGGCGTTAAGATCTTCTATGGTCCGGTAAACAAAACAATCAGGGGTATCACTGCCTTTAATCGGCGGGATCCATGGTCGTGAGCCGGTGGCGATAATCAGTTTGTCATAACCGACAATACGCCCCTGACCGGAACTGACTTCTCTGCGCTGCCGGTCGACAGTTAAGGCCCTCTCTCCGATCAGTACTCTGATCTGGTATTTCTGATAAAAGCCTTCACGAACCAGTGATAAATCTTCTGCTGTGTGGTGTGAGAAATAAGAGGAGAGGTGAACACGGTCATAAGCTACGCGGGGTTCTTCACAGAAAACCGTTATCTCAAAATTACCGGCGGGATTTTTGTCGATTAACTCTTCAATAAACCGATGGCCCACCATCCCGTTACCAATCACACAGAGTCTGATATTACTCATTATGGCCTCACCGCAATTATTGAACGCTGACTCTACGACGGCACCGCAAACAGCACATTGATGCAAATCAAATGCATCTTTTGTTGGTACGGCAAAAATTCTCCTCAGGACGGATAAAGATAAGTTGATGTTATTAGTTATCGGGGATTCGCGGCATCGCGGGTCGCCAGTTTATCCGTCAGTGCCTGTCGGTATCTGTGGAGAACAATTGACTGTTTTTGACAAAAATTGATAAAAAGCCAGATTAATAGCTATTTATCGGCTTAATGTGTAAGAGAATTCCGTATTGTAAGTGGATGCCTTGCCAGAGAGATTATTGGCTGCTAGGTTTAATTCACAAGCAAAAACAAGGAAAACCATGATGAAAAAGACATTAACTGCTGTAGCAATTTCTATGACTTTCTTCACAGCGCATGTATTTGCAGAAACAACCAGCCAGCAACTGCAGGAGCAGACGCAGCAACTGAAGAACAAAACGTCTGAGACGGCAGAGCAGGCAACCAACCGTACCACTGAAGCTGCCCACAAAGCAGAACACCGCCTGCAGGAAAAAAACCAGCAGACGGTTAATAAACTGAAAAATGGCGGCAACAGCAAAAGCGATGCCCTGAAAGAAAAATCTCAAAAGGCCTGGAATCACACTAAAGAAGGTACTGAGAAAGGCTGGAATAAAACCAAAGAGACGACTCATAAAGCCGTCAATAGTACCGAAGAAGGCGCAACCAAAGCATGGAATAAAACCAAAGATGCTGCGGCAGATGCCAAAAAATCAATCGCAGAGAAAACCGGCAATTAATTCGCCTGTCAGAGACAGAGACTGAATATTGCGATGAAACCCCGCCCTGCTGATACAGGGCGGTTTTTTTTGAGGGTGGTGGTTATTTCAGGGTGTCGCTAATGGTCTGCCGGAAAGGCGTGGCAGGACGGCCAATCAGCGTGCTCAGTGTATGACTGTCATCAAACAGACCACCCTGCGCGGCCCCGGCATCAGAATCAGCCAGCAGATCAGCCAGTGCATCCGGCAGGCCGGCTTGTTTCAGTGCCGCCGCAAACGCATCCGCCGTCAGGTTCACATACTCTACGGCCACACCACTCTGACGGGCAATTTCTGCACTGAACTGTTGCAGCGTCCAGCTCTCATCACCGGCCAGCTCATAGACTTTTCCTGCCTGATTATCGTCAGTAATAACCTTCGCGGCAGCCTCGGCATAATCCTGGCGTGAAGCTGAAGATATTTTTCCTTCACCGGCAGCACCAATAAAGGCGTGATGGCTGAGGGCGGGGGCAATACTGGCTGCATAGTTCTCGCTATACCAGCCGTTGCGTAGCAGGGCGTAATCGATCCCCGAGCGGGCGAGAAGCGCTTCTGTCGCCCGGTGCTCTGCCGCCAGCCCCAGAGGAGAACTATCGGCATGCAGCAGGCTGGTATAGGCGATAAATTTTACTCCGGCCTGTTTTGCTGCATCAATCACCGCTCCGTGCTGAACTTCACGCTGACCTATTTCGCTGGAAGAGATAAACAGCAGTTTTTCCGCGCCTTTTAATGCCGGTGCCAGAGTTTCCGCGCGGTTGTAATCTGCTTCACGCAGGGTGATACCGGCCGGTAACTGTGGCGCAGCGGCCGCAGGATCCCGTACCAGGGCAATCAGTTCACTGGCAGGCAGTGTTTTCAGTAGCTGGTGGATAATTTTCCGGCCCAGCTGGCCGGTAGCTCCGGTAATAGCGATCATAATAGCCTCTCTTTTTAATAAATACGGCGACATATGGGTACTATAAAAGCTAAGCTTACTTTTAGTAAGTACTTACAAAAAGGTTAGTCTGGAAAATGTCAAACAACCTGCATCAGAAATATATGCGTGGTGAATTACTGAATTCGAATTGCCCTTCCCGGGATATGCTGAAAAGGATAACCAGCCGCTGGAGTGTGCTGGTATTGCTGGCACTTAAACAGGATGTATTACGTTTTAGTGAATTGCGCAGAAAAATTGGCGGGGTCAGTGAACGTATGCTGGCGCAGACTTTACGTAATATGGAGCAGGATGGTTTTATTACCCGTAAAGCTTATGATGTGGTCCCCCCGCATGTTGAGTACTGGCTGACGCCGCTCGGACATGAAGCGGAACAGAAGGTGGTTGGTCTTGCTGACTGGCTGGAAGACAATGTTCAGCGAATACAGCAAAACCGCGACAAT
Organism: Tatumella sp. JGM130; assembly: GCF_018257525.1. Lineage (NCBI taxonomy): Bacteria > Pseudomonadati > Pseudomonadota > Gammaproteobacteria > Enterobacterales > Erwiniaceae > Tatumella > Tatumella sp. JGM130. Next base: position 25,351 of record NZ_JAERJS010000025.1, read on the forward strand.
TTTGAACGCCAGACGCCGGATGATACGCCCTGATCAACGGCCTGCGGGAAAAAAGACATAAAATGCGATCTGTTGCCGGGGTGTTTGTTTATTACGCATTAATTTTAAAAGAATATTTAATTTATTTATCCCCCGAAGGGCCGTGGCTTTCCTGACTGAAGGGTATTTTCCTTGCGCTTAAGATATATCATAGATAGATTATATAATCTCAAATGAGAATCATTAACCATGCCGTTGCCGGAAAGGCACCAACGGAAAATAGCTACGCGGGGATCTTTTATGTCTGCATTATTATCTTCAGGGCGCGCTCTGCCAAAACGGGTCAGAAATGAACTGCGTTTTCGTCAGATAGCCGTACAGAGTAAACAACTGATTGCCGGAAAGTTCTGGCGTATTACATTTTGCGGCCAGCAACTGGCCGGTTATCATTCGCCAGGCTTTGATGACCATAGCAAAATTTTCTTCCCCGACCCGCAAACCGGAGCGCTGTTATTACCGGAGGTCAGTGATGAAGGGATAGTCTGGCCAGACGGAGAACGTCCGGTCTCCCGTGACTATACCCCGCTGTATTTCGACGGGAAATCCAGCCTGACCCTCGATTTTTATCGTCACGAAAGCGGTGTCGCCAGCCAGTGGGCTGAGCAGGCAACCGCAGGTGACCAGCTGGCAATCGGCGGACCTCGCGGGTCGATGATTATTCCCGTGGATTACCGGGTACAGGTACTGGTATTTGATGAAACCGGAATGCCGGCAGTGCAGCGGCGCTTAGCCGAAACCACGGCTGAACAACTCTTTCTGCTGGCCTTTGCCGATCAGCAGCTGGTAAACAGTTATCTGCCGGAACTACCAGCCAGTAGTGAACTGACCTGTTTTGGCGGTCCGGCGATCAGCCCCCGGACTCTTGAACTTTGCCGGCAGAAACTGGGGTCATTGCCGCTGCCGGAAGATGATTATTTTATCTGGCTGACCGGTGAAGGTGAGTCGGTAAAACAACTCAGTGACTATCTGACTGAACAACGCCAGTGCCATCCTGGCCTGGTACGGGCTGTGGCTTACTGGCACCGCAAAAGCTGATAATAGCCTCTGCTGACAGCCGGCAGGGGAAAAGGATACCGTTACCATGAATATTGCTAAATCCGGTTTACTCCAGCGTCGCCGGCGTGAAAAAATTCTGGATGCTGCAGATATCCGGTTACTGATACTCAGTTTTTTACAGCAGCAACCGGCCCATGGATATGAACTGATTAAAGCCGTCGAAAATCTGGCCCGCGGAGAATATACCCCCAGCCCGGGGATTATTTATCCGGCACTGATGTTGCTGGAAGAAATGGATGCCATCGTCCCGCAACATCCCGGCGCGGGGCGTAAAAGTTACCAGCTGACAGGTTACGGGCAGCAGTTACTGACCGATGGTGCAGCACAATTAGAAGAAATCTCGGCCCGTCTGAAAATGCTGGCAATTGTCGGCAGGAACCGCAACATTCCGCAAATCGAGCGGGCAGTCCATAACCTGAAAATGGCTCTGCACACACGGCTTGCGGAACCGTCTTTATCCACGGAAACGCTGTATGCAATAATCGATGCTCTGGATGATGCTGCCAGACGAATAGAGCGCAGTTAAACAACGTGATATTCACCGGCTGTCAGTGCGGACACTGATTATCCCGCCTTTTGCGGCCAGTTATTCATTTATTCTGAACCTGACTGCCGCGTTTCCGGCCGGCAGTCGACGACCAGCCGGCCACGGACCCGGCCATAAAGTAGGTCATCGGCCCCGCCGATAGCGGCCGCCAGCGGGATGATTCGGGTCATTTTCTCGAAACTGTTATGGTCATAGACGGCCGCCAGCCGTTGCCATGCTTGTTGCCGTACCGCCAGCGGGCACATAACACTGTCGACACCCGTCAGAGTTATCCCCCGCAAAATAAAGGGGGCAACACTGGCAGGAAGGTCAAGGCCCTGGGCCATGCCACAGGCCGCGACTACACCGTTTCTGGCGGTGGCGGCCAGAACATTACTTAACGTATAGCTGCCAACCGTATCGATCGCTGCAACCCATTGCTCTTTTGCCAGAGGTTTACCCTGTGTATTCAGAGTATCCCGCATAATAATCCGCCCGGCACCGAGTGTATTGATCAGATAGTCGCTTTCTTCCGCCCGGCCGCTGCTGGCAATAACCCGGTAACCGGCCCGCGACAGCAGCCAGACGGCAATACTGCCGACGCCACCGCAGGCACCGGTGACCAGTACCTCTCCCTGTTGCGGGGTGATGCCGTGCTTTTCCAGTGCCATCACACACAGCATAGCCGTCAGCCCCGCAGTACCGATCGCCATAGCACTGACAGGATCCAGAGGAGCGGGTAGCGGCACCAGCCAGTCACCATTGACGGCGGCCTTTTCTGCCAGACCGCCCCAGTGATGTTCACCCGCTCCCCAGCCTGTCAGTATCGCTACATCGCCGGGTTGCCAGCGGGGATGCTGGCTGGAGATGACTTCACCGGTAAAATCGATACCCGGGACCATCGGAAACTGACGGACAATCGGTGCCCGGTTAACTATCGCCAGAGCATCTTTGTAATTAAGGCCGGAAAATAAAACCTTCAGCAACACCGTCTCCGGTGGTAATTGTGCTTCCTGTAACTGACTCAGGGTCGTCCGATACCCTTGCTCATCCTTATCGATCACTATTGCCTGAAACATATTTCCCCCGGATAACGGTATACGCCCTGGCAAAGAAAGCCTGGCGGATAAGCTGTGAAATACATAATGCAGCATATCAGTCCCGCTGATCGATAGAAATCAGGCCATTTACAGGAAAACGAAATCCTTTTATGAATATCTGTTCAGTGCCGGGAGCGGATGCCATTGAGGAGATACTGTTACCCTGGCAAACAGGTTGCTGATTCTATTCGGTGTGATCACTATTGCTATCGACTATACGATCAGGAATGGTGTGATTATCGGTCTCAGTTTTATAGCAGTGACTCACTGTGCAGGACGATTGTACGGGTCTGAGTCTGCGAAGAGTGAGGAGCAGACCTTCAGATATCTCCCCGTATCAAAACAACGTCCTTACCGGACGGTATAGCCCATTTTTACCGCAATATATGGTTTACAGGCACAAGGTTCAGGATACGGATACCTGCTACCAGAGGTATCATCAGGCTTTTTAGCCGGTACTGAGGAAATCAGCTGTCAGTGAATATAAAGTCAAAAAATATGTCTTTTTATTTCCTGTTGTTTATTTTACTTCTTTATTATCAATATTTTGTGTTTTTATTGTCTGGTGATGTTGAATATTGTTGCTTGCCTGGGCCGGGGAAAGGTGACATGATAATCGCCGTTTATTTTATGCCACCATCGACTGCCCCGTGAGGATATTACGGTGAACATTACTGCCTGTTCTGCTCGTAATCTTATCACCCGCACACACTGTGTTGCCGGGATAAAGGGTGCCTGCCGGAAACCTCTGTTCTTTACCATTCGGTGACGCCTGCCAGTGGCTGCCTGCTGGATATGAGTAAAAACAGAAACGGTTCTGATTTTACTGATGTCTATCACCCTGAACTGAACCCTGTTCTCAGCCCGATATCTGACATTATTCGCCGGGGATATGTCCCCATGCTGTGCCTTTGTGCACCCACTCATCCTTGACCTTTGGGGATTTGTGTTATGACTCCTATGAAAATTGCGGCCAGTGCCGCGCTGATTCCGGTAATTGTTTCCGCTCGTCCGCTGGTGGCACTGGAAGATACTGACTTTACTGATGTTGCTGCGGTAGTGCTGAGCAGCACGGATGCCAGTAAGGCACTGCTTTCGTTGCTGGAACGCAGCGGGTTTAACTTACCGGTATTTGTCGGTGGTGAATTAGCGCCGCAGATCAGCGACCGGACAGAATACAGGGAATATCAGCCCGATGAAGAAGGGCATATGGCCCTGGAGCAGGCTGCCAGCGAATACCAGCAGACTTTACTGCCGCCTTTCTTCGATACCCTGACCCGTTATGTTGAGATGAAGAACAGTACTTTTGCCTGTCCCGGCCATCAGGGCGGTGAATTTTTCCGTAAGCACCCTGCCGGGCGGCAGTTTTATGATTTTTTCGGAGAAAATATTTTCCGCTCAGATATGTGTAATGCGGATGTCCGGCTGGGGGATCTGTTAATCCATGAAGGGTCGGCCAAAGATGCCCAGAAGTTTGCCGCCAGGGTGTTTAATGCAGATAAAACCTACTTTGTACTGAACGGTACTTCCAGCGCCAATAAAGTGGTCACTAATGCGTTACTGACGCCCGGTGATTTAGTGTTATTCGATCGTAATAACCATAAATCCAACCATCACGGGGCACTGATTCAGGCCGGAGCAACTCCCGTCTATCTGGAAGCGGCGCGCAACCCGTTTGGTTTTATTGGCGGAATTGATGCCCGCTGTTTCGATGAAGATTACCTGCGTAAGCAATTGCAGCAGGTGGCACCACAGCGGGCGCAGGCGGAGAGACCTTTCCGGCTGGCGATTATTCAGCTGGGCACCTATGACGGTACTGTCTATAACGCCCGTCAGGTGGTGGATAAAATTGGTCATTTATGTGATTACATCCTGTTTGATTCTGCCTGGCTGGGCTATGAACAGTTTATTCCGATGATGGCCGACGTTTCGCCTTTACTGCTGGAACTGAATGAAAATGATCCGGGGATCTTTGTCACCCAGTCGGTACATAAACAGCTGGCAGGGTTTTCACAGACATCACAGATCCATAAAAAGGATAACCATATCCGTGGTCAGCGACGCTTCTGTCCTCATAAGCGGTTAAATAATGCGTTTATGCTGCATGCGTCGACCAGCCCGTTTTATCCGCTGTTCGCGGCACTGGATGTCAACGCCAGAATGCATCAGGGTCAGGCCGGGCGCCGGCTATGGCAGGAATGTGTCAGGCTGGGGATTGAGGCACGTAAAGAGATCCTGTCACGCTGCCGGATGATCAAACCTTTTCTGCCGGAAAAGGTCGACGGCCAGCGCTGGGAAACGATTGCCACTGAAACACTGGCTGCTGATCGTCGCTATTTCAGTTTTGAACCTGAGGCCAGCTGGCATGGTTTTGCCGGTTATGCTGAAGGGCAGTATCTGGTCGATCCTTGTAAATTGCTGCTGACGACACCGGGCATTAATGCTGCCAGCGGGGAATACAGTGATTTCGGTATTCCGGCCACTATCCTGGCCCATTATCTGCGGGAAAACGGCATTGTGCCGGAAAAATGTGACCTGAACTCGATACTGTTTCTGCTGACTCCGGCAGAAAGTGCCGGGAAAATGGCTCACCTGACAGAGATGCTGGTGCAGTTTGAGCAACATGTTCAGCAGGATGCCTTACTGGAAGATGTCCTGCCGACGGTTTATCGTAAATATCAGCAGCGTTATCAGGGATATACTCTGCGGCAATTATGCCAGGAAATGCATGATCTCTGTGTCAGCTGGCAGGTTAAAGATTTACAGAAAGCGATGTTCCGTCAGCAAAGCCTGCCGGTTGTCAGAATGAATGCACAGCATGCCCATCATCGGTATTTGCGTGGTGAAGCGGAACTGGTCGCACTGGCCGACGCTGAAGGCAGGATTGCCGCAGAAGGGGCATTACCTTACCCGCCAGGGGTACTCTGTGTTGTCCCCGGAGAGCAGTGGGGCGGGGCGGTGCAACGCTATTTCCTGGCACTGGAGGCCGGGATAAACCTGTTACCGGGATTCTCACCTGAATTACAGGGGGTATATATGCGTGAGGATGCAGACAATATTCAGCGTCTGTATGGCTGGGTGCTGTTGGCTGAAAATAGCTGAAAACAGCCTGAGACTGCCGGTGGCGGCGAATCTGCCACCGGCAACCCGCTTAATAACGGTAGTAACCGCGCTGGGCGTTATTCACTTTATACAGATAGCGGCGTGACTCCATCGCCGGGTGATTAGTGACCAGAGTCTGGTAAACCTGATCCGGCGACATTCCATTGATAATCGTGAAAGCACGATCTTTACTGGCCGAAAAGATCCGTAACACACTGCCTGCACCGCCATTATAAGCGGTGATTACGGCGTAACGCCGTGATACCGGGTTATTAATCCCTGACAGATAAGTATTTTGCAGTAACGATAAATAGGCAGTCCCGGCATCAATATTATTTGCCGGGTCCAGCAGATACCCCCGGCTCGGCTTGCCCCATTTACCTTTCATACGGAACACATCGACCCCGGCGGTATGCTGCACTACCTGCATCAGCCCCAGGGCATCAGAGTTACTGACGGCATAAGGGTTAAAACTGGACTCGATCTGCATAATCGCCAGAATCAGTGATGAATCGACACCGTATTGTTCAGAAGCCTTACGCACCAGCGGCAGATATTTATGCGCCCGCTTGTTCAGGTGGTTAGGCACCATCGGGATGGTGACAGACCAGATAACATGCAGTCCGGACATCCGGCGCTGTAGTTTATTCTTCAGCAAATAGTCAGCAAAACTGGCGGCCCTGCCTTCCCAGCGGATAGAGCGACCGGTGTTATCCAGCACTTCGCCATATAACAGAGGTTGCTGGCTGAGCTTAATATCGTTGGCGTCCGAGTAAAGATCGACATTTCCCGGATTCTCGCCCACCAGTAACGTGGTGATAATTGCCTGCCGCAGGCTGGCCATCGGATCGGTACCGGCAATGGTCTCGATAGTAATGTTACCGCTTTCAAAGTTGATATGACTGCGGGTATAGTAATTATCGCTATATTTTACATAGTCCTTGGGCCCGGCAATCAGTACCTCATTGATCCCCCAGATATTCTCAATATTGTGGGCAAACTGCCCCATCAGAATGTCAAAACCATTGGTGTCTTTGACCCAGTCCTCATTAAAAGCCGGAGGCTTATGGCCGGAGCAGGACACCAGTAACGGAGCAATCAACAGTAGCGGGTACAGTTTTTTCATTTTTTCTGTTTAGCTGATTGTGGGTCGGGGAGGTTTCGCCGGAAACCGCTGTCAGGGGGCCGGAGGCGTATAGCCTTCAATATGTACATCTTTGCCTTCGAACAGGAAGCTGACCATTTCCTGTTCCAGCACTTTACGATCTTCCGGATTCATCATGCTGAGTTTTTTCTCATTAATCAGCATCGTCTGTTTGGTCATCCACTCCTGCCAGGCGGGTTTGGAGATTTGCTGGAAAATACGTTTGCCCAGCTCGCCGGGATATAACTGAAAATCCTGCCCTTCAGCTTCGCGTTGCAGATAAGTACAAAAAATTGTGCGGCTCATTATTCTTCCTCGTTTGGCTTACGCGAGTGTAAAACCAGTTGTTGCGGGTGTTTCAGTTCGTTTAGCAGACGCTCAACCGGGGCGGCCAGTCCGACCTCGGGAGCACGGGTTAAGTTATACCAGAGACTGTTGCTTTCATCCATCAGAGAGCCGAAGCGGGGCTGGTTAAGATAGCAGGGCACAATATCCAGATGAAAGTGGCTGAAGGTATGACGAAATGCGGTCATCTGCTGTACGGTGCCTGAAATCCGCTGTTCAGCAAGCCAGTGCTGTAACCCTTCTTCATTATCAAACTGCGGGAAACAGTACAATCCGCCCCAGATCCCCACCGGAGGCCGTTGCTGTAACAGCACATTTTCACCCTTTTGCAGCAATAAAAACCAGGCTGTTTTTACCGGCAGTGTCTTTTTCGGTTTTTTCCCGGGATATTTTTCCCACGAATGATGGGCATGGGCGATACAACCGGACTGTAACGGACACAGCTCACACTTAGGCCGTGAACGGGTACATACCATGGCACCGAGATCCATCATTGCCTGATTAAACTGGCTTACCCCGCAGGCCGGAGTAACCTGCTCACTTAGCTGCCACAGACGTTTCTCGACCTCACTCTTGCCGGGCCAGCCGTCTACGGCATAACAGCGTGCCAGTACCCGTTTTACATTGCCATCAAGAATGGGATAATGCTGGCCCAGCGACAAGGACAGGATCGCCCCGGCTGTTGAGCGGCCAACGCCAGGTAAATCTGCGACATCGTCGAAGTTTTGTGGGAAAATCCCGTGGTGTTTTTCGACCACCTGACAGGCCGCTTTATGTAAGTTTCGGGCGCGGGCATAGTACCCCAGCCCTGTCCACAGGTGCAGAACTTCATCCAGCGGGGCCGCCGCCAGATCGCTGACCGTCGGGAAACGGGCCATAAAACGCTCAAAGTAAGGGATTACCGTGGCAACCTGGGTCTGTTGTAACATGACCTCGGATAACCAGACTTTATAAGGCGTTTTTTGCTGTTGCCAGGGCAGGGTCTTGCGGCCGAATTTCTGGTACCAGTCGAGAGTATATTGCGCAAATTGCGATGATTGCATCATGATCGCGATTAATTTCCACCAAAAGCTGACAAGGGGCAGGAATTCCAGCACAGACCTGCCACACTGTAAACATGAACATTGCAAAGGCTTGCTTCCGGCAGCGAAGTTTGCATAATTCCCGTCTTTGTTAAAATATCAACCTACAGGCATTACTATGATCAATGATGTCATCACGCCGGAATTTGATGAGAACGGTCGCCCGTTACGTCGGATTCGCAGCTTTGTCCGTCGCCAGGGGCGACTGACCAACGGCCAGCAGCATGCGCTGGACCACTACTGGCCGGAGATGGGGGTTGAATTTACACCACAACCGGTCAGTTTTTCCGAACTGTTTGGCCGTGAAGCCCCGGTGGTTTTAGAAATCGGTTTTGGGATGGGGGCATCGCTGGTCAGTATGGCGCAGCACAACCCTCATCAGGATTTTTTCGGTATTGAGGTACATGCACCTGGCGTCGGTGCCTGTCTGGCCTCGGCCCATGAGGCCGGCATCAGTAACCTGCGCGTAATGTGCCACGATGCGATGGAAGTTCTGGAAACCATGATTCCGGATAATTCACTGCGGATGGTGCAACTGTTTTTCCCGGACCCGTGGCATAAAGCCCGTCATAATAAACGTCGTATTGTTCAGGTACCCTTTGCTGAGCTGGTATTACGCAAGCTGAAACTGGGCGGTGTATTCCATATGGCGACAGACTGGGAGAACTATGCAGAGCATATGCTGGAAGTGATGCAAAACATTCCCGGCTATCGTAACCAGTCAGCGGCAGGCAATTATGTGCCACGTCCGGAAAGCCGTCCGTTAACTAAGTTTGAACAACGCGGCCAGCGCCTTGGTCACGGAGTTTGGGATTTGATGTTTGAGAGGATTAAATAATGGCAGTACAACGTAGTCGTCGTTTACGCAAAAAAATGCATCTGGCGGAATTCCAGGAACTGGGTTTTTCTGTCAGCTGGACCTTTGCGGCAGGAACTTCAGAGCAGGAACTGGATTCCACTCTTGATGCTTTCGTTAATGAAGTGATCGAACCAAACGGACTGGCCTATGACGGCAGCGGTTATCTGCAGTGGGAAGGGCTGGTTTGTCTGCAGGAAACCGGTAAATGTACCGAACAGCACCGCGAAACCGTGCGTCAGTGGCTGGAAGCGCGTGGATTGTCTGATGTAAAAGTGACGGAACTGTTTGACGTCTGGTGGGACTAAGTTGTAGCGGTTAACCGACCGTCTTTAATCAGTCAGTCATCAGTCAGTCATCAGTCAGTCAATAGCGCCCGACAGCAAACGATGCTTTGCCGGGACAGAAAGGAGTATACATGTTACGTAAAGCGATCGCTGTCGGGCTGTTACTGGCCGCAGCCCAGGCCAGGGCAGATTATCAATGTCCGGTTACACCGCAGGATGATATTGCCATCACCGGGCAACAGGTCGAAATCACCGGCAGCAATGGACAGATGATAATTACCCCGCGCGGAGAGATCACTTTTAACGGTCAGCCGGTCCGGACTGATAACGCACTGCGTCAGCAGGCGATCTCTTATCAGAACGCATTGCGTAATGACCTGCCGTGGATTGACTCGGGTGCCCGTCAGCGGCTGGAAAACAGCAGAGCTGCGCTGGATAAAGTGATCGTCGAAAAACTGGGGGCTGACAGCCATGTGCGTACGCGGCTGGCGACGCTGGATACTCAGCTGAAAGAGCAGATGAATCGTATTATTGAACAGCGCAGCGACGGGGTAATGTTCCACCATCAGGCCATCGACCAGGTGAGGTCAGAAGGCCAGAAGCTGGTACAGAGTGCGCTGGGCGGAATTCTGCAGGACAGCCTGAATGAACTGGGGAGCGCTAAAACGTCCGGAGATAACCCGCTGCAGGCGCTGATGGGTAACCTCGGCGGGCTTCAGCAGTCGATCCGCAGTGAAGCCGATAAGCAGGAAAAAGATTTCCAGGCCTTCGGTAAACAGGTGTGTGGCAAAGTGGTGGCGCTGGAAAAACAACGCACATCCCTCTGGCAGCAAGTCAGCCACTGATATCCCGCGGTCTGTAAGCAGTATCAGGTTCGCCTGATACTGCTGTTTATTACTATTCCGGGCCGAGAAATAACTCCAGCAGGCTGTTAAGAAACAGCCGGCCTTTCTCTGTCACCTGCCAGTGTCCGGCGGACTCCTGCAAATATCCGGCGGCAATCGCTTTATCCAGTGCCGGACGAATCTGCTGCACGGGCAGTCCTGTAAAACGACTAAATTCCTCCTGCGGGCAGGGTTCAGCTAACCGGAAACGGTTCATAAAGTATTCGAACGGTTTTTCCTGGTCTGCGACCGTATAGCGTTTATCCAGATACTCTCCGCGCATAAAACCACGGGGATGACGGGTTTTAACTGTACGGATAATCTGACCATCCGGCTGAGTCAGTTTTCCGTGAGCACCACAGCCAATGCCCAGATAATCACCAAACCGCCAGTAGTTCAGATTGTGCTGACATTGCATACCGGGGCGTGCATAGGCAGACGTTTCATATTGCTGGTACCCGGCGGCTGTCAGTAACTGATGTCCCTGCTCGAAAATATCCCACAGATCATCATCATCCGGCAAAACCGGAGGCCGGGAGGCAAACAGTGTGTTCGGTTCAATTGTCAGCTGATACCAGGACAAATGGGGCAGCGAGAGCTCAATTGCCTGACGCAGGTCATCCAGCGCTTCTTCCAGGGACTGGTCAGGTAAGCCATGCATCAGGTCGAGATTAAAACTGCGCAGCCCCAGACCGGCAGCCAGCTTTGCCGCACGTCGGGCTTCGTCCGGACCGTGAATCCGTCCCAGGCGCTGCAGTTTACTGCTGCTGAAACTCTGAACCCCGATAGAAATACGGTTAACACCGGCCTGCTGATAACCACTGAAACGATCCGCTTCCACCGTGCCCGGGTTAGCTTCCATGGTAATTTCTGCAGTGGCAGACACCGGCAAACGCTGGCGAACTCCGTCGAGTAATGCCTGCATCGCTTCACTGCTTAACAGGCTCGGGGTCCCGCCGCCGATAAAGATCGTGGAGACTTCCCTGCCGGACGTCAGCGCAATATCCGTATCCAGATCGGCCAGCAGATGATCCACATATTCCATATGCGGGACATCGCCTTTCAGGGCATGTGAATTAAAATCACAGTAGGGACATTTCTGTACACACCAGGGAATATGAATATACAGACTCAGTGGCGGCAGATTACCCATTACCCAGTGCATCCAGTAACATTTTAAGGGCCTGTCCGCGGTGAGAGATCGCCAGCTTTTCTGCTTTGGTCATCTCTGCCGCAGTTTTCCGGAGCGCCGGCAGATAAAACACCGGGTCATAACCAAATCCGCCTTCACCATGACTTTCACGGGCGATCATTCCCGGCCAGCAGCCATGGAATACCAGCGGGGTCGGGTCATCCCAGTGACGCAGATAGACCAGTACACAATGAAATGCGGCCTGGCGTTTATCGTCCGGGACATCCTGCATTGCATCAAGCAGTTTTTCCAGGTTCTGCTGATCACTGGCATCGCTGCCGGCATAGCGGGCAGACCAGATACCCGGTGCGCCGCCCAGCGCATCGGTCGCCAGCCCGGAGTCATCAGCAATTGCCGGCAGCCCGGTGAGCCGCGAAGCGTGGCGGGCTTTTAACAGAGCATTTTCGATAAAGGTCAGGCCGGTCTCTTCTGCAGACTCCACGCCGAGGTCGGTCTGGGCGACGATCTCCATCCCGAACTCTGCCAGCGGGGCGGCCAGTTCACGCACTTTTCCGGGGTTACCGGTCGCCAGTACAACTTTTTGCATAATCAATTCAATCCTCAGAATTACAGCAGATACCAGAGTCCCGGAAACAGATCCATTCCGAGAAAATTCAGTCCGTAGAGGATCAACACCACGACCATAGCGGAAAAATCGATCCCGCCCATCGCCGGCAGAATACGGCGCACAGGGGACATCAGAGGTTCCGTCAGCTGCACCAGTACATAATCAATCGGGCTGCGGCCCTGGCTGACCCAGCTCATCAGAGAACGGATCAGGATCACCCAAAAAATCAGGTTACCGGCAGCTTTCAGCAGAGATAGCACGCCAATCAGTACATTATCCAGCCCGATAGCGAAGCTGCCTGACTGAACCAGCATCAGCAGCGGGAATTTAATAATAGTCAGCACCAGAGCCAGTAATAAGGAGGCGGTATCGACAGGGCCGATAGCGGGGATCACCCGGCGCAGAGGGCGGATCACTGGCTGAGTCAGTTTAACGATAAACTGTGCCAGCGGATTATAAAAATCACAGCGTGCCCACTGCATCCAGATGCGCAGCAGCAGTACCATGACGTAAAGATCGATAACCGTTTTGACCAGAAAAGTCAGAGTGTACATGAGTGTCCTCAGTTATTGGGGTGAAGATGGCGGGTACTGGCGGGCACCAAAAATGGCGGAGCCGATACGTACCATCGTACTGCCGGCTTCAATGGCAGCATCCATATCATCGCTCATACCCAGCGATAGTGTATCAATACCCGCGTGTTCGCTCTGTAAGGCAGCGAAGGCTTCGGCCATACGCAGGCAAACTGCCAGCCGGGACTGATAATCGTCTGAAGGCGCAGGGATGGCCATCAGACCGCGTAATTTCAGACGGGGTAATGCCGCAATCTGGCGGGCAAGCTGAGGAATTTCGGCAACGCTGATCCCCGATTTGCTCGCTTCGTCACTGATATTCACCTGGATAAGAACATTCAGCGGGTCAGACTGTGGCGGACGCTGATCATTCAGTCGCTGTGCCAGTTTCTGACGATCCAGGGTATGGCACCAGTCAAAATGTCCGGCAACCAGACGGCTTTTATTAGATTGCAGCGGCCCGATAAAGTGCCATTCTAGACCGTCTAAATCTGTTGTCAGGGCAATTTTATCGACCCCCTCCTGTACATAGTTTTCACCAAAGCAACGCTGCCCCGCCAGCCAGGCCTCACGGATAGCGCTCACAGGTTTGGTTTTACTGACTGCCAGCAGAGTGATCTGCTGTGGATCTCTGCCGCAACCTTCGGCAGCCGCGGTAATACGCTCACGGACTTGCTGTAAATTATGCTGAATGGAAGTCATAACCGGACTATTTTATGGAGTTAGATGAAATTATTGAGCGTAGTGTAAAACATAATGCCTCTGATCTGCACCTCTGCTGTGGACATTTACCCTGGTGGCGTTGTCAGGGGCGTCTGGTATCGCCTCCGGACCTGCCGGTAATCAGTGAAAAACAACTCGCAATATTTTGTCAGCGCTGGCTGAACAGTAGTCAGCAGCAACTGCTGCACAGAGAAGGGCACTGTGATGCCGGGCTGACGTTAGCCAGTGGCCTGCGGCTGCGTGTCTGTGTTTTTCGCCAGCAGAGCGGACTGTCTCTGGCATTACGTCTGTTACGACCGCAAATCCCGTCAATGGAAAGCCTCGGATTACCGCCAGTCAGTTACCGGCTTATCGAAAAACAGGCCGGACTGATTTTAGTGTGCGGGGCGACCGGTTGCGGGAAATCGACCTCCATGGCGGCAATGATTGCAGAAATTAACCGCCGCCGCGGGCTGCATATCATTACCCTCGAAGATCCGGTTGAGTATCTGCATCACAGCACCGGATGCCTGATCCAGCAGCGGCAAGCCGGCGCTGATTTCTCATCATTTCATCAGGGGTTAATCGCCGCCTTAAGGCAGGATCCGGATATTATTATGATCGGTGAATTACGCGACCACCAGACCATCCGCCATGCTCTGATGGCGGCAGAAACCGGCCATCTGGTGTTGTCCACCTTACATACCGTGACAGCAGCGCAGGCACCAGAACGCCTGACAGACAGCTTTCCGGCGGCTGAAAAGAACCAGGTCAGGGCGCAACTTGCCGGGTGTTTATCTGCGGTGATTGCCCAGCGGCTGACAGAAAGCGACACCCGGCCCGGACAGTTACGGGCAGTTTTCGAAGTTTTAATCAACACACCGGCGGTGGCCAGTGTTATCCGTGAAGGGCGAATGCATCAGTTGCCGGGGATCATACAGACCGGTGCGGAAGCCGGTATGCAGAGTTTTCCGCCACCGCAGGGCAGGGGCTTCTCTGATACCGGTGGACTACTCAGCGGGGACAGACAGGCGATAACAGGGGATTGATTAGCTATCGCCGGTCACCGGCTTATCCGTTATGGGAAGGTTTAATCACCACCCGGATACTTTTTTCCTGCCAGCCGGATTTATCAAAAGTTCTGCCATAGATCATCTTCAGTGTTGAAGTGCCGGCTTTGCGGCCAATCAGATAAAATGTCTGCTGACCGGAGCAGCCGGTCATACCGGGCTTGCATTCTGCTGACTGCTGATAATCACCGGGGATCAGCAGCAACCCGGCAGGAAGCTGGCTGACCATCCACTGGTAACCGGTAGTCGGATTAGCATCCAGCGATAAGGTGATCTCTTTTCCGGCAACGCCATCCAGCTGTGCCGGAATCCCGGCGGCTCCGGCTGAAGCGGCAATACAGCTTAATGTGCCACCGATCAGACAGTTAAACAGGTTTTTCATGGGTAAAACTCCATTTTTATGCTGCACAAAAACAATATTGTAGCACTAAATACTGAATATTTTTCTGAATATAAAATAAACCCATAAGGACAGCCGCAATCGGTGACAGGTTTTTAATGATGATCCAGCCAGCTTTCGACAATAATCACGGCAGAGCCGGAATCGACGTTACCTTTCGTCAGTGCGCGGTAGCCTCCCGTTTCAAACAATCCGGCACGGGCTTCCACGGTACTTAATCTTTCGTCCTGTAATTCGACGGCAACGCCGAAACGGCCATGGATACGGTTGGCAAACTTACGGGCCCGGGTGGTCAGTGGTTGTTCGGTGCCGTCCATATTCAGGGGCAGTCCGACCACGACCAGGTCTGGCTGCCACTCTTTCAGCAGTTTTTCCAGCAGGTTCCAGTCAGGCACACCGTCGCGGGCTTTTATGGCCGCCAGAGGCCTGGCGGTACCGGTAAGTTGCTGGCCAACGGCCACCCCGATACTTTTGGTACCGAAGTCAAATCCGAGTAAGGTTTTACCTGACATCAGGCATGCCCCGCATCACTGGTCATCTGAACAATATCCACCCCGATAGGTCTGGCTGCATTACGCCAGCGATCGGCCACCGGTGTCCGGAACAGTAACTGTTCACTGGCAGGCAAGGTCAGCCAGGCATTTTCCAGAATTTCATCTTCCAGCTGTTGCTTTTCCCAGCTGCAATAGCCGAGTGCCACTATAATATTTTCGGGTTGCTGATCACTGCCCAAAGACTCAAGTACGTCTTTTGAGGTTGTCAGCACCGTATCTTCGGAAATAGTAATACTGGAGGCAAAACTGTGCTGTGGTGAGTGCAGAATAAAACCACGATCATCGGCCACCGGTCCGCCGTTATACACCGGGTGCTCCAGAGTACCGGCAGCAGCGGGGTGTTCGGGAGTAATATCTAATTTTTCCAGAACGCCCTCAATGGTAAGGTTTTCCATCGGCTTATTGACAATTAATCCCATGGCACCTTCATCATTATGTTCGCAAATATAGATGACAGAACGTTTAAATACCGGGTCCTGTAATGAAGGCATGGCGATCAGAAAATGGTGCTGTAAATTCATACTCACTCTGTCGGTTTATTTTTAAGGTCTATCCGGCAGCCGCAGGCTGCCGGTCAAAGGGATCTCCGCAGTTTAGCGGTCAAGACGCTTTTCGATAGCATCCATCAGCATCCCGGTCACAGAAATCGGGAAAGCTGCTTCTATTTCACGGACACAGGTCGGGCTGGTCACATTAATTTCTGTCAGCCGGTCGCCGATAATGTCCAGTCCGACAAAAATTAATCCTTTTTGTTTCAGTACCGGTGCAACTTTGCGGGCTATTTCCCAGTCGCTTTCACTTAACGGCCGGGCTTCACCACGGCCACCGGCGGCCAGATTACCGCGGGTTTCTCCTGATTTAGGGATCCGCGCCAGGCAGTAGGGTACCGGCTCGCCGTCCACCACCAGAACACGCTTATCACCTTCTTTAATTGCCGGCAGGTAGTTCTGGGCCATACAGTATGTGGTGCTGTTGTGTGTCAGGGATTCACAGATCACCGAAAAGTTAGGGTCATCCTGTTTCACCCGGAAAATAGAGGTGCCACCCATACCGTCCAGGGGTTTCATAATAATATCGCCGTGTTCTTTCCAGAACTCCTGCAATTTTTGCTGGCTGCGGGTGACGAGTGTGTCGGGGGTCAGTCCGGCAAACCAGGCGGTAAACAGTTTTTCATTACAGTCACGCAGGCTTTGCGGTTTATTAACCACCAGCGTACCTTGCTCTTCTGCACGTTCCAGAATATAGGTGGCATAGATAAATTCTGTATCGAAAGGCGGATCTTTACGCATCAGGATCACATCCAGATCGGCCAGCGGTATTTCCTGCTCACTGTCAAACCGGTACCAGTCCTGAGCATTCTGCTCAACGCTTAATACACGGCTGCGTGCGCTGGCAACGCCGCCCCGTAAATGCAGATCATTCATCTCCATATAATGGATTTCATAACCCCGGCGCTGTGCTTCCAGCAGCATTGCAAAACTGGTGTCTTTCTTAATATTGATGTCCGCAATCGGGTCCATCACTATGCCAAGCTTAATCATTCGTCTCTCCTCGGAAGGCAGTAATGACTACCTTATCATTAACGGATTTTACCGGTTCAGGATATCAGGGGCTTTACCGCAGGTGCCGGGCTGTTTAGCCTAAATCGCCAAATCTGACCTGTAAGGCGGTAAGCACAGTCAGTGCTGCAGTTTCGGTACGCAGTACCCGCGGACCGAGCAGAATATCAGTAAAACCCTGTTCTGAACCCATGGCAATTTCTTCTGCGGTCAGTCCGCCTTCCGGGCCTATCAGCATCCGGATACGGCTGACAGGCAGCGGCAGTGTATTTATGCTCTGGCTGGCCCGCGGATGCAGATTAAGTTTCAGCCCCGGTTCCGGCTCTGTACACCAGTCATGCAGGGACATCACCGGACGTATTTCCGGTACGATATTTCTGCCCGATTGCTCACAGGCAGCAATGGCGATTTTTTGCCATTGCAGACGTTTTTTTTCCAGACGCTCAGTGTCCAGTTTGACGCCACAGCGTTCAGAAAGCAGCGGGGTAATCAGGTTCACACCCAGTTCGATAGATTTCTGGATAGTAAACTCCATTTTTTCTCCGCGTGACATCACCTGTCCGAGGTGTAAAAACAGCGGCGATTCACGGTCATCTGTGACACCTTCGGTCACCTGTACCGTGACACTCTTTTTGTCAGCATGGACAATCGTGGCACTGAAAACCTGATTACTGCCATCAAAGATCTCCAGGGCCTGGCCGCTGGTCATTCTCAGCACACGACCCACATGATTGGCCGCCTCTTCGCTTAAGCGAAATTCACTATTATTTGCTACGGTTTCAGGGTGATAAATGCGGGGTACGCGCATGAAAAATCTGCCAGTTATGGGCTGACGTCTCGCCGTCAGCCATTAAAAATAAATGAATAATCAGTGTCTCTGGCTGTGATGATAACGTCAACTGCCGGATAGACTTTTTTACCGCAGCGCAGACCGCTATTATGCCATATCTGTAGCACGGAACGTGAAACCGCAGGCTTACTGCGGATATTCGCCCCTGAGCAGTTCACCGCCACACCCGGTACAGCGATAACGGGTTTCACCGCGCAGCACACGGTTATGCCGGCGGACTGTCAGCAGATGCTGACGGCACTGGCAGTGGTAAGCAAAGGTCTTTTGCAGCGAGTCGGTACTGAAACGGTGCGTCCGGCGGGCACTGACCCCCAGCACGGTTTCCATCATCCATTTCCATTCTTTACCGTGAGGCGCTACTTTTCCGAACTGTTTCCAGACCAGCAGATGAGCCAGCTCATGGGGTACCACTTCATCAATAAACGGTTGTTTATTTTCCAGCAGCAATACCGGGTTAAGGCGTATTTCCCACTGCTGTAACCAGGCGCTGCCGGCGGTAGTTCCCCGTTGCTGGTAGAGAATTGTCGGTTCGGCAAAAGTCTGTTTCAGGTGGCTGCCGGCACGCTGTAAATGCAGTCGCAGCGAATGCATAACGGCCTGCTGCAGGGCAATAGGGAGGCGGGGTGTTTTCATAGGTGCAGCATAAAGGCCGCGACAGAAGATTACAATTATTCCGCGGACGGATAAAAAAACAGGCGACGTTACCGTCGCCTGCCATAACTGATCGAAAAATCAGTTTCTCTCACCAATATTACGTAATTTTTTACCCTGCATCAGGTTACGTTCAATATGTTCCAGAGACACGTTTTTGGTTTCCGGAATCAGCACCAGCGTCAGGATAATAAACAACACATTCAGCGCAGCATAGAGTCCGAAGGTAGCCGCGTTCCCCAGGGTACCAAGCAGTGTCAGGAAGGTAGCACCGACAATCATATTGGCAATCCAGTTAGTGGCAGTCGAGACGGTGATCCCGAAATCGCGGCCTTTCAGCGGCTGAATTTCCGAACACAATACCCAAATCAGCGGACCGGCACTCATTGCAAAACCGATAATAAACATTAACAGCATCGCAATAGCAAAGTACTGCGCACCCTCTGTGTGTATTCCGGCATGCAGCATTGCGCCGAGAGTCCCCATACCGACGGCCATAACAATAAAGCCAAGGATCAGCGTGGGTTTACGTCCCCAGCGGTCAACCAGACCGATAGCGATAAAGGTTGCCAGCACGTTAATACCACCGACAATAACAGTCCCCCACATTTGCTGACTGGTATTAGTAAAGCCGGCAATTTCAAAAATCTTCGGCGCGTAATACATAATCACGTTCATCCCGGTAAACTGCTGCATAACCTGCAACAGAACACCCAGGTAAACCGCACGGCGGAAGTTGGGGTTAGAGGTGAAGAGTGCCCAGCCGGTCTGTTTAACTTTCAGGCTTTCACGAATTTCGTCCAGTTCGCGTTTCGCCTGCTCGCTGGTATCACGCAGACGATCAAGCACCCGCTGTGCATCTTTAAAATTACCTTTCGCCGCCAGCCAGCGCGGGCTGTTTGGCAGGAAGAAAACGCCCACCAGTAACAGCAGTGCAGGGATAGTGATAACGCCGAGCATCCAGCGCCATGAGCCGCTGTAGCTGAAAGCCGTATCCGACAGATAAGCCCCGACAATACCGATGGTGATCATCAGCTGGTACAGAGAAATCATACTGCCACGGATTTTTTCCGGGGCAATTTCGGACAGATACAGCGGGGCGGTATAAGATGCAATACCCACCGCCAGACCCAGTAATACCCTGGCCGCGATAAGGACTTCCGGATCAGTTGCCAGCGCTGAACAGAGTGAACCGGCAACAAACAAAATGGCACCCGCCATCAGGCTTTTTTTCCGGCCCAGCTGAGACGACATCCAGCCGCTGCCAATGGCACCGATAGCGGCACCAAACATCATTGAACTGACAATCCATTCCTGCTGGTGGGCAGTCACATTAAAATCTTTTGCGATGAAAGGCAGGGCCCCGGCAATCACACCGATATCCAGACCAAACAGTAAACCCGCAAGTGCAGCAAGAAAGCAGACAAACAACGTCATCATTTTGTTTGAGGTTCTGCTTTTGTGAGTGTTGCCAGGCATTTTAGCCTCCGCTGTTAACTATCATTCTTGTTGTAATGTTAAGAAATTCCTTCGGAATTATCAGTGAGCCAGATCACAATGATGTAATCGGTTACATATGATAACCCCCTGAAAGAGATATTTAATTCGAGAATTATCGTTTCAGGGCCTGACAGGAAAGAATATTTTCCTGACAGTCAGAATAAAGATTATAGCTCCGCATTGATAGCGCAAAGCAACCCATTTTTAACGATTGAATTGATTTGTTATACCCTGAAAAGTCTGAGAATTCTTTACTCATTGCTATGTAATCGTTACCACAGGTTCTGGTTCACATTTTTTGTGAAATTTTATTAAGAAAATGCATGGATAAAAGATCAGCAACCGGCAAGGGTATCATTTTACGAAAGGCAACGGGGCAGAGGAAAACAGGGCAGAAGACTCTGCCCTGAAAAGAGTATTACAGACCGGCAGCGTCGCGTAAGGCGGCAGCTTTGTCGGTTTTTTCCCACGGGAAGTGCTCACGGCCAAAGTGACCATAGGCAGCAGTTTCACGGTAGATTGGGTGTAACAGGTCCAGCATCTGAATCAGACCATATGGACGCAGGTCGAAGAACTCACGTACCAGCAGGGTCAGAGTTTCGGTTGGTACTTTTCCGGTACCAAAGGTTTCGACCATGATTGATGTTGGTTCAGCCACACCGATGGCATAAGACACCTGGATTTCACAGCGATCCGCCAGGCCAGCCGCAACGATATTTTTCGCGACATAGCGCGCAGCGTAGGCTGCAGAACGGTCAACTTTTGATGGGTCTTTACCAGAGAATGCACCGCCACCGTGACGAGCCATACCGCCGTAGGTATCGACGATAATTTTACGGCCGGTTAAGCCACAGTCGCCCATTGGTCCGCCGATTACAAAACGGCCGGTCGGGTTAATAAAGTATTTGGTCGAACTGTTCAGCCATTCTTCCGGCAGTACAGGTTTGATGATCGTTTCCATCACCGCTTCCTGCAGTTCTTTCTGGCCAATCTCTTCCGCATGCTGAGTTGACAGCACCACAGCATCGATACCGACGATTTTACCGTCGTCATACTGGAAGGTGACCTGGCTTTTTGCATCAGGGCGCAACCATGGCAGAGAGCCGTCTTTACGGACTTCAGCCTGACGCTGTACCAGACGGTGTGCATAAGTCACCGGGGCTGGCATCAGAACATCGGTTTCGTTGGTTGCATAACCAAACATCAGTCCCTGATCTCCGGCACCCTGCTCCAGAGGATCTTTACGGTCCACACCCTGATTAATATCCGGCGATTGTTTACCGATAGCGCTGAGTACTGCGCAGGAATTCGCGTCGAAGCCCATATCGGAGTGGATATAGCCGATATCACGTACGGTCTGACGGGTAATGTCTTCAATGTCTACCCATGCGCTGGTGGTGACTTCACCGCCAACCAGAACCATGCCGGTTTTTACGTAGGTTTCACAGGCGACGCGTGCTTTCGGATCCTGTTCGAGAATGGCGTCCAGTACTGCATCAGAGATCTGATCAGCAATTTTATCGGGATGCCCTTCTGATACGGACTCAGATGTAAATAGGTGTTTAGCCATTTGTTCCTTACCTTACTCTCTGGTTTCAATTCAATCGGCCTGGCGAACATCAGTCATGCTCACTTTCGCTTCTTCAGACAACGCCGTGAGCGGTACAAGGTGTGCTTTACGGCACAGACTGGAAAGACACTGCCTGGTTATTAATCATTTAGATGGACAACCATCCGGACGTCCATTTTAGGGCAGTCACCGGCCTGAATTCCAGCCTTTTTTATGATTAAGGGATTGCTAAATGTAAATTAGTGGAACACTGTACTGGTTTCAGCCAGTAATTCTTTGCTTTTTCAGGCAATGGGCGTTATAAACAGCCGCTGCTGCCATACAGGACAGCAGGTTGCGGGGCGCGCAGCAGATGCGTGGTCCTGAGATCAGGCCATGGCGGTCTGATTTCCATTCTCTGAACGTTTTCCGTATGCCGGTGGCATAAGCGGAGGTGATGAAACTGATGAACCAGGCTTGCTTATTTTCCGGGGGTTCTTTGCCCTGTGGCGATGCACCCGGCTGCCTCTCTGTGATTCCTGTTGTCTCCTTATATGCTGTCCTGCAAACTTTTCCCCGACGACGTTACCCCGGCTGCGGTAATTTTTCCGACACCTGTGCGGGTTAAATTATCGGCTACCGGTCCGGTATGACTTCGCCGTATAAGTTGCGGGTTGTACCCTCAGACTGTTCCGTCCCCGGTTTTACCCTGAAGCTGCCCCGGTTACCGGTGTACTATGCTATACCTGGTGAATGAAGCAGGCTTTCGGTCAGGAGAAATTTCTCCATGAGAGAAAACAGCTGTTTCACATTTCAATCTACGATAGAGGTTCGCGATGTCTGACGACATGAAGACTATTAAGGGTTCGTCAGCAGGCGAACATGGGGTTCTGCGTTCTATGCAGGAAGTGGCAATCAATGACCAGCAAGCCAGCCGGATGTTGAAAACCTATAACATCGCCTGGTGGGGGAACAACTATTATGACGTCAATGAACTGGGTCATATCAGTGTCTGCCCCGATCCGGATAAACCAGACGTCCGGGTTGACCTGGCAAAACTGGTAAAAGAGCGCGAAGCTCAGGGACAGCGCCTGCCGGCACTGTTTTGCTTTCCGCAAATCCTGCAGCACCGTCTGCGTTCCATCAACGCCGCGTTTAAACGGGCGCGTGAGTCTTTTGGCTATCGCGGAGATTACTTCCTGGTTTATCCGATCAAGGTTAACCAGCATAAACGCGTCATTGAATCACTGATTAACTCCGGCGAACCGCTGGGACTGGAAGCAGGTTCAAAAGCTGAACTGATGGCAGTACTGGCCCATGCCGGACAAACTCGCTCGGTTATTGTCTGTAACGGCTATAAAGACCGTGAGTACATTCGTCTGGCGCTGATTGGCGAAAAGCTGGGACATAAAGTCTACCTGGTGATCGAGAAAATGACCGAGGTACGGCTGGTGCTGGAAGAAGCCGAACGTCTGAACGTCACCCCGCGGCTCGGTATCCGCGCGCGGCTTGCTTCTCAGGGCTCAGGTAAGTGGCAGTCAAGCGGGGGGGAAAAATCGAAATTTGGTCTGTCAGCCACCCAGGTACTGCAACTGGTTGAGATCATGCGTAATGCCGGCCGTCTGGACAGTCTGCAGTTGCTGCATTTCCACCTCGGTTCACAGATGGCGAACATCCGTGATATTTCTACCGGAGTGCGCGAGTCAGCACGTTTTTATGTAGAGCTGGCAAAACTAGGTGTCAATATCAAATGCTTTGATGTCGGCGGCGGTCTGGGTGTTGACTATGAAGGTACCCGCTCCCAGTCTGACTGCTCGGTAAACTATGGCCTGAATGAGTACGCCAATAATGTTATCTGGGCGATTGGCGGGGCCTGTGACGAACACGGTCTGGAACATCCGACGGTGATCACCGAATCCGGACGGGCGGTCACGGCGCACCACACGGTGCTGGTATCGAATATTATCGGGGTAGAGCGTAACGAATTCACCACCCCGCAGGCACCGGCAGAAGATGCACCACGGCCGATTCTCAGTCTCTGGGACACCTGGCAGGAAATGCATGAGCCGGATGTCCGTCGTTCGCTGCGTGAATGGCTGCATGACAGCCAGATGGATCTGTCGGATATCCATACGGGGTATTCTGCGGGCACCTATGATCTGACGCAGCGTGCCTGGGCGGAACAGCTGTATCTCAGCATCTGTCATTATACCCGTCAGCACCTTGACCCGAGTAACCGCGCGCACCGGCCGATTATTGACGAACTGCAGGAGCGGATGGCGGATAAAATCTATGTCAACTTCTCACTGTTCCAGTCCATGCCGGATGCCTGGGGGATCGACCAGTTATTCCCGGTATTGCCTCTGGAAGGGCTGAATAAATCGCCGGAGCGTCGTGCTGTGCTGCTGGATATTACCTGTGACTCTGACGGTACGATTGACCACTATGTGGACGGTGATGGGATTGCCACCACAATGCCGATGCCGGAATACGATGTGGAAAATCCGCCGATGCTGGGCTTCTTTATGGTCGGTGCATACCAGGAAATTCTGGGCAATATGCATAATCTGTTTGGTGATACAGAAGCGGTAAATGTGTATGCCTATGATGATGGTTCGGTGGATGTGGAACTGTCGGATGAGGGCGACACGGTGGCCGACATGCTGGAATATGTGCAGCTTGATCCGCGCGAACTGCTTGAATTATTCCATAAACAGGTCAGTGCCAGCGTGATTGAGGAACAACTGCGGGATCAGTTCCTGTCTGAATTTGAAAGTGGTTTATACGGTTATACCTATCTGGAAGATGAGTGATAACCGCCGGCTGCCGCGACAAAGCATAATGCGCACCAATAATGTTTGCAGTTGCTGCAGCGGGGTACCATAATCTGTTATCCCCCTTGTGCGTCGGGTTTAACGACACACAAGGGTTTTTTTTCGCCATCATCAAGCCGGGTAACAGAATTTCTGCTGCCTGAACCGGTAAACGGGAATATAGAGGAAGAGATATGTACCACACCCTGGGTAATGAATATGACAACTCGCTGGTGTCTAATGCCTTTGGTTTTATGCGGTTTCCGCTTAACTTCCAGCCGTATAACAGTGATGCTGACTGGGTGATCACCGGTGTACCTTTTGATGCGGCCACCTCTGGCCGTCCCGGCAGCCGTTTAGGCCCGGGGGCAATCCGGCAGATATCGACTAACCTCGCATGGGAAGGCTGTCGCTGGCCATGGGATTTCGATTTACGTCAGCGCCTGAATGTCATTGATTGTGGTGACCTGGTGTATGCATTCGGTGACTCTCAGGATATGTCCAGTAAACTGCAGGCTCATGCGGAAAAACTGCTGGCCAGCGGCAAGCGTATGCTGACTTTTGGCGGTGACCACTATATTTCACTGCCCCTGTTACGCGCCCACGCTAAACACTTCGGTAAAATGGCACTGGTGCACTTTGATGCGCATACGGATACTTACTCCAACGGGCCGACCTTTGACCATGGCACCATGTTCTGGCATGCGCCAAATGAAGGGCTGATCGATCCGCAACACTCGGTTCAGATCGGTATCCGTACCGAGTATGACAAACAGCTGGGCTTTAATGTGCTGGATGCGGCGCGGGTCAATGACCAGCCGGTCGATGCGATTGTGGCCGAAATTAAAAAAACGGTCGGTGACCTGCCGGTTTATCTGACCTTTGATATCGACTGTCTTGACCCGGCACATGCCCCGGGCACAGGCACCCCGGTCACCGGCGGCCTGACCTCCGACAAAGCCGGTAAACTGGTACGTGCTCTGCAAGGGCTGAACATCGTCGGTATGGATCTGGTGGAAGTCGCGCCGGGTTATGATCATGCGGATATCACCTCTCTGGTAGCGGCAACCCTGGCACTGGATATGTTACATGTTCAGGCTGCCAGCAAAGCCTGATGTCTTGTATTCGTCTGTATAACAGCGTTAACTTACCGGCTACAGAAAAACGGGGGAGAATAGCATGGGATTACTGGATGAGCTGGTCGGCTCACTGACCGGCGGGCAGCAAAATAATTTGTCTCAGTTGCAGGCAGTCTGGAACTGGGTTCAGGAACAGGGCGGTGTTGAAGTACTGATCAGTAAATTTCAGCAGGGCGGTCTGGGAGAAATTCTCGCCTCCTGGCTGAGTAAAGGTTCAAACCAGCAGCTCACCAGTGGTGACATTCAGTCGGCTTTCAGTAGTCAGGACCTGCAGTCACTGGCTGATAAGCTGGGGACAGATATCAGTGGTGCGTCAGGGACTTTGTCGGAACTGTTACCTCACCTGATTGATCAGATCTCTCCGCAGGGTGAAGTGCACCCTGAAGCTACTGGCAGCAATAGCCAGCTGGATCTGGGCTCACTGGTCGACAGTCTTTTTAAACGTTAATTATTGTCGGCTAAAAAACCGGTTTTCTGTAAAGAGGCCGGTTTTTTTTGTCTGCCGTATCACTGCCGGTGGCGGGAGGTATTCAGCGTCACAGGGATGATACGCAGACATACCCGCGGGCAGCGGATAGCGGCAGAGAATACCGGGACTGAAAACTCAGGCACCGGCAGTGGATATGCCGCCAGTCTTACGCCTGTCGCACAATTCGCATCCCGTGGCATATACTTTTGCCCTGTTTTTCATGTACATTGAAGGACTAACGTTTTTCTGCCTTGCCCGATAATTGTTAAATTTCAATGAAATAGATAATATTATCCAGGGGAAGGTTACTTGCCGATCCGGAGTTAATATATGCCCTCACATAAAGAACTCGCCAATGCGATCCGTGCCCTCAGTATGGACGCTGTGCAAAAAGCCAAATCCGGTC
>NZ_JAERJS010000026.1:0-50559 GCF_018257525.1 Tatumella sp. JGM130
ACCGGCTTGTAATTTGACTGAAAAGAGATGCCCGTCATGATATGAAGAATATTAAAGAAGAAAAAACTATAACAGGGGCCTTCGGCTTAAGGGATTAATGCTGCTATCGTTTCTTTATTTATCTGGCAGAGTTAGCGTTACCCGATAGAAAAGAGATTGTACCGGAAACAGGCATATACACGGTTAGCTGTTGCCCGCTCTCAGATGCTGATTTTATCAGCAAACAGTCTGCGGCATGGTAAAACAGCTTTGACAATCCCCTCCTGCCTCGTTATGATTCGCCCCGTCTTCACGACAATTCCTCTGTAGTTCAGTCGGTAGAACGGCGGACTGTTAATCCGTATGTCACTGGTTCGAGTCCAGTCAGAGGAGCCATTTTAAAGAAACCAGATGTCTGCGGGCGTCTGGTTTTTTGCTTTTTATCAATTACTTCCTCTTGTCCGGATGCGTCTGTTAAAAAACACCCGATGCTATACCCCTTTGCCGGTAAGGGAAGCCGCACATGGCCGGTGACAGAAAAAACATATGAAATCATCTGCGCTGACCTGTCGCGTAACAACGTGACAGCCCCGGAGACTTTCCCCTGATTAATCCGACAGACCTGCAGGAAAATCAGGTCAGTTGCCGCCGACAGCGCTTACGATACCCGGTGATATGACCGGTCCCCATAAAAAAGTCTGCGATAATGCGGGCCGGCATCCCGGTTATCTTCAGAAAATATCGCGCAGATGGTATATCATGGCCCATTGATACCTTTTGAGCGCTCCGGAGAAACGATAATGCATCATATAGCTGATAAATATTACGATATGGTCGATGAATATGCTGACGAGACCGAAACTCCCGTTACACAGGATGAGTACGATGCACTGGCGGCGTACTTCGAATTACTGCTTACTCGTTTAAGTAATAATGAGGAGATCAGTGAAAGTACACAGCATGAAATTGCCGCAGAAGCCGGTATTCATAAACAGCGTATCGATGATATCGCTATGTTTCTTAACCGATGGGGTAATGAATAACCCCCCTTACCCGGATAACGGAGCACAGCACAACCCTGTGACACCACGGAGGATCTGTTTCCGCTAATGGCGGGCAGATAATATTGTGACTGAACAGGAATAAGTCATACCCGGCACTCTTATGCCGGGTTTTCACTAATCTGCGGTGCTTTTCCGCGATCCTCCTGAAGTTCAGATAACCAATGCCCCGAATAATCGTTGGTGAAATATTCAGTCAGCGAGAATCTGATTATTTACAGCCTGTAATTTCTCGGTTAATTCAAATACACCCCGGGGAAATATAAATTAACACAGGCAGAGTTTTTTTATTTATAAAATATCCACCAACAGTTCAGGCAATAAAAATTGTTTACTCTTCATCACGCCAGTGAGAGAGGAACTGTATGGCATCATTAGCCCGCAGCCGGTCAATGCCTGAATCGCCGGCCATTTGCTGTTGTGCATGGTCACTGACGTCCTGGTTATTCATTACCCTGGTAATCAATAGTTGAAAATAACTTGCCAGTGAATCCCGTTCGGTATCTTTTACCGGTATATCAGATCCCGCAGCGTATTCATCAAGGATATGGTAAAACTGAAGAGGCACCCCATGGGTCATAATTAATTCCTGGTAAAAGTCTGATTAATCACTGTTGTTATTTAAGCCCGGGATAATAGCATTGCTATATCTTTTTTTCTGTCATTCCCTCCGCAGTATCGTCAGGAAAAGTAAATAACACTTTACGCTTTAGCGGCTGCGTGTCTGTTTTTCAGACAGCTTACCGGGATATTCAGATAACCGGTCAGCGGTTGTCGTAAAAATCACAGTGAATGAGCGCTTTCCGGGTTCGTTTTTTTTGCCTGCGGGAGTACACTCTTTCCACCCAAGGGGTCCGGTGACTTCCCGCCGGATAATACACTGACCATTCTCAGGTGAGAATTATGCGTAAATTAACCACTGCTTTACTGTCTGCTGCAATTGTACTCCCGCTGTCTTTTGCCAATGCTCAGGTCATTACCCGTGCTGAACAACAAAAAATGGAAAAACAGGGATTAGGCGGTGGTAAAGGAACCGTCGCAGCAGCATTCGCCTTTACCCGTGACAAAGCAGGTGCTGACCAGGCAATCAAAGAAATAAGCTGGCTGACACTACAGCCGGGAACCTCTATCGGTTATCACAAACATATTAATAATGAAGATGCTTATATTATTGTTTCCGGCAGCGGGATCTTTAAAGACACTGACGGTAAAGACTATCCGGTCACTGCAGGAGATATTACGATTGTACGTGAAGGCCAGTCTCATGGGCTGACCAACAACGGTAAACAGCCTCTGGTCGTGGTTGATGTTATTGCCGCAAGGTAATAAGTCTGCCAGACTGCTAAGTCACTGACGAGAATACACTGCTATCTTCAGAGACTGCCGGGGGCTGTTTTCCGCAGCCTGGCAGTCTCTTTTCCTGACCATAATCATCACTCCTGCCGCTGACAGAGTTTTGCCCTGCACAGAAAATCCGGCAGAGCAATCCCCTGCTCAGTCATACTCAGAACTCAACGCTGGCACTGAGGACTGCATTACGGGTTTCTCCTTCTTCAACCCGCAGATTACCACCGCTGGAGGTATAATAATGCTTGTTAAACAGGTTATTCAGGTTCAGTTGTAAATGGGTCTTTTTACCCAGCAGATGACTGTCCCAGGCGATAAAACTGTCAGCGACCGTGTATGCCGGAAGGCTGAAACTGTTATCAGGATCGCCGGCACGGGTCCCCATATAACGGGCTCCGCCACCAATACGAATATTACCGGCAATGACCGGAATACTTATCCCGTGACTCAGGTAGGCTGCTGCCGAATGTCGGGGCGCATTCTGCAGACGGTTTCCGTTATTGGCCGGATTATTCTGGTCATCGGTAATAATCGCCTGATCATAACTATAGTTAGCACTCAGCTGCCAGCCAGAATATATTTCACCATTGATCTCTGCCTCGATACCCCGTGAACGCGCTTTCGCCACGGCATAGGTTGAGCCATTGAGGGACAATGACAGATCCCGTTCTTCAATATTATATAATGTCAGGGAAGCGAACAGCGCCGGCGTAATTTGCCACTTAGTCCCTGTTTCATAGGTGGTCCCTTTTTCCGGCTGTTCGACATTGCCATTATCATCAATGCTGGTTGATGGCGTGAAAGATTTACTGATACTGCCATACAGTGAAATATCCGGTGTCAGCTTATAGATAACACCGGTCTGGGGCAGAAATTTATTCCCGATATCATTATATTTTTCGCTGACCGGAGCGAAGCCACTCGACTCCCGCTGTTCATAATGCTGATAACGCCCGCCCAATACCCCGGTCCATTTTCCGGTCAGTTCAATACTGTCTTTGACATATACCGAACGGCTGTGGATACGGTTAAGCAGATTGGCGGTGGATTTCTTTTCGGTACTGCTGTCAGTTACCGGAACCATCCCGTAAACCGGCCGGTTCAGGTTATAAATGGTGTTGGTTTTCCCCGTATAAGCATGAGCACGGTATGTCTGATCCATTTCATAATCTGCCCCGGCCACAATATTGTGTGTCATACCGGCAAGCTGCGGGGTACCGATCATATCCCAGGAAAGATATTTGGTTTTATGATTAAAACCGCGATTAGCATCGGCCCTGCGGGTTACCGCTCCGGTGGTCGTGTTAATCGCTGTTACCCTGACCTCATTATTACTGTAGTGCCGCTGGTTCATTCCGGCACTGATGCGGGTACTCCAGATATCATTAAACTGGTAATCCCAGTGGCTGCTAAAGGTTTGGTTACGGCCCCAGGCATGGTTAGTGTAATCATCCAGTCTGGTTTTATAGCCGATTGATACGGGTTTTCCGTTAACAAATGCTGTTCCGCGATCATAAGGAATATCGTACTGAAAGCTTTCGTAACTGATATCAAAACTGGCTTTATCACCTATCCACTGTAATGACGGGGCAATCAGGTTATGCTTATCATTACCGAAACCACGCCAGTAATTCTGAGCCTGTTTTTCGGCAATCAGGCGGAAGGCAAAACCATTTCCCAGCGGGCCTGTAATATCAATACCTGCGGCCCCGCCACCGGTACTGTTGTAATGACCGAAAGTTGTGGTACTCCACTGATACTGCGGTTTTTTACTGACAATGTTAATCACTCCGCCCGGATTCTGGATACCATAAAGCAGTGATGCAGAGCCCTTAAGCACTTCTACTCTGTCCGTCGTGGCATCAAGGTTCAGGCCCTGGCTACTGCGGATACCGTCCCTGAAAATTGAACCATCCGAGTTAGACCCGAAACCACGGCGTAAAATACCGTCTTCGGTACCGGCAAGCGTATTACTCCGGGCAACGCCACTGACAAAACGCATCGCATCAGACAGGCTGGTGGTCTGAAAGTCTTTCATTTGCTGTTGTGTGACCACACTGACCGATTGTGATTCTTCTAACCGTGAAACCGGAGTTTTACTGCCAACAGTGCTGGCTGAAGTGGTATAGCTGTTTTCTGTCCTGCCCGCTGCCGCGCTGCCGGTGACCGTCAGGGTATTATTATCCCCGCTATCGGCGGAAAAACCGGCCGACGGTAAGATAAAAGTGCTGCTGCAAACCACCATCATAATTTTTCGTGATGCGTTGCGGTGATCGGATAGTGGTGTATTTCTTTTCATTTACAGGGTGTATTCCTTGCCAGTAGGTAAATTCTGTCGAGAGCCTGTCAGTCAGATAACCGGAACCATCGGCTACGCCCCGGGAACAGTCCGTAATCCCCCGGCCACAGAACGAGAATATAAATCTAATTGATAATCATTCAACCACAGAAGGATGTAGTAGTAAATTATAAATAACCCCTAATCACTACATCATCTTAAGATATTCAAATTCGTTATGGTGTTAAAAAGAAAAAATAACTAAATGATAAATAACAATAATAAAAACATTAAACACATAAACAACAAAAATACAGAGCCCGGGGAAAGTGACTTAACACGACTAATTCACCTTGACTACTACACTTCAGCCACTCAAAATCACCTCATTTCAGCGCCGTTTTCGGCCTGAAGGCCCGCCGCTCTGTCAGTCCACTGAACGGTAAGACTTTTTTATCCCGTTCGAGGCGACAGCAGGTAACCCGTAATGACAATCTGTTATTTATCTCCCCGTCCTTATCGTTTCCGTTATCTGTGCTGGACGCAGATTTGATATTTAATACCTGGCGGGCAGATAATGGCGGAGGCCCGCAGGATGAAATAAACCTGATGGATAGTGTTATCCCGGGCTGGTGTGCGTTTCTCAGCGCCTGTCGCAAAAGCCACTATGTTATGGTATCCCGTAAAGAGGCTATTTCTAATTCATTTGCCGCCATGAGTCTGATGGCAGCGGTCGTTCAGTCACAGGTCGCCGGACTGGCTGTGCCGGGCGAAAAATAACCGGAGCTGGGGATGTACGAAACTAAGAAAACAAAGCACAGAATTGATATTTTCGGTGACCGGTTACGCCAGCGGGGCCCGCAGTTGTCCGCCGGTTTGCAGGCAGTGTTGTATTATATTAATCAGCACCGTGCCGGGGTGCTGGAGTCAACAGCACTGGAGATTGCTGCGGCATGTAATACTTCAGATGCCACTGTCGTCCGTTCCGTTCAGGCACTGGGATTTGCCGGGCTGCGGGACCTGAAAAAGACCCTCAGATTATGGTTCGAGCCCGTTCCGGATTCCACCGATAAAATGAGCAGTACGGTGAATGAGTTCAGCTCTGATATTAATTCAGGTATTGATTTTGTGCTGGAAGGCCACCGGCGAACCTGTGATGTATTATCCACAACAGAAAACAGGGCCGCTATCTCCACCGCAGTGGCTCTGCTGCTCGAAGCAAGACAGGTGGCTATTTTTGGTATCAATGCTTCAGGGATTCTGGCGGAATATACGGCGCGGTTATTTAACCGTATTGGCCTGCCCTGTATGCCGCTTAACCGTGCCGGTGTCGGGCTGGCTGAACAGTTGCTGACCCTGCAACGGGGAGATGTTCTGATCATGATGGCACAGAAATCAGCTCATCGTGAAGGAATGACCACTCTGCGGGAAGCCAGACGGCTGGGTAATCCGGTGATCCTGCTGACCAATGCGCCGGATTCCAGATTTGCAGAAGCTGCTGATGTGGTTATCCGGGTTCCGCGTGGCGGCGAAAATGGTAAAGTCCCGTTACATGGTACTGTACTGGTGTGTCTGGAAATGCTGGTGCTGGCGGTTGCCTCATCAGCCTCGCAACGCACGATTAAATCCATGAAACGTATGCAGGAATTACACCGCGGACTAAAGCCCGGCAGCCATAAACGCTGAATGATTTAGCTGGCTGATATTACCAGGATCTGTAACCGCCCCTGACGGGGCGGTTAGGCTTTCACTGCCAGTCAGGCTATTGTACTGGCATCGCCATATACACTTTCAGATTTTGCGGATTCAGTAACAAGCCCGCCATTGTCCTGACAGCTTCCGGCTGTATGGCCTCTGCCAGTCCGGCAGTCTGTGACAGATATCGCGGGTCATTATAGTGACGGTAGCTCAGGATCAGCCGCCGTTTCAGACTGTCAATATCGTCACTGCGCGACTGCTCTGCCCGTATAAACTGACTGCGCTGTTGTTCAATCTGCTGACGGGTAATTGTTCCCGCTAATTCACTCAATACAAGTTGCGCATGCTGCCATAACTCTTCGGCCCGTCGGGGATCAGCAGTAAAACTAAGTCCGGTTTCAATCCTGCCTGAGCGATCATTCAGTTCACTGTTAAATTGCAGGCGGTAAACCCCCAGAGCATTATCTCTGAGGCTGGTTTTTAATGCCTGGTAAGCGAGGTTTCTTGCAATACTGACCTGCACTGCCGCCGCCGGAGACCAGTCACGGGGCGTAAAGCTCCAGACCTTAACATTCGCCTGCGGCTCACGGTTAATCGTGCTGATCTGCTGGCGATACCCCCCGTCCGCAAGTTGCGGCTGCACTTCACCATTCAGGGTGCGTGGTATCGTTGCCAGATAGCGCGCGGCCAGGGTTAGGATCGGTTGTTGCTCCATATCCGCAACCAGATACCAGGTCACAGGTGTCGCGGTGGTATGTTGCCACTGGGCCAGTAATTGCCGGTTATCAATACTGTTCAGCTGACGAGCATCGGGTTTTTCCCCGCCGGTTTTACTGTAACGTAACTGATGTATTTGCTGGCGAAGCATCCTCATTATACTTTCTGCTCTGACCTGAGGGTCAATGCCGGGGTTAACCTGTATTTCGTGGTTGATTGCCAGCAGGTTTTCCAGGGACTGCCGGCTCCCGGTACTGTCAATATGCAGCATGTCGGCTTGCTGGCTGATTATCAGAGAGACCCCGTTATGCTTTTTCCAGCCATCAAAGGATTTGCCTTGCCATCCCCGGGGGCCGCTCTGATTAACCAGCTGGCTGGCCAGTTGTGACCACCAGGGGTCGGAACCGTCCATCATAAAGCCGCCCTGGCTGGTTGCCGATAACCAGATACGGTCTTTAGCCAAATCAGAATGCAACCATACCAGACGGTCGCCATTACTCAATGTCCATTCACGCACCTGCTGCTGCGGATAGTCTTTCATATTACTCAGGCTCCCTGTCGAACGAACCGGTTGTAATTCAGGGAGCACCGGCGCGTTTACAGGGCTGAAAGGCTGTAACGGCAGATCGGCAATCTGTTTTATTTGCTGCTCCGCCTGGCGGATATCCGGTAATACCGCCTTACTGTTTCCGGGAATACCAAACTGGATCAGCTGATCTCCAGCCATTAACCATTGCCGGATCTGCTGGTTTATTTGCTGATCGGTGATACGGCTTTCGATCCGAAGGACTTCCTGCCCCAGTTGCTGTCGGTCCGTCAGGTACCGGCGTTGCTCCCAGCGGCTGGCTATTGTCCTCACCCAACCAGAAAAATCCCGTTTTTCCGGAGCTGATACCATCTCCAGTGCGGTCTGGTGTATTTCATGACGTTCATCTGCAATATAGCGGGAGTCTGCGCCGTAACGCAGCACTCTTTCCCGTTCCCGCAATAACGAAGTTAAACCCTGAGTATGCTGACCCGGCATAACATCCAGAAATAGCCCCAGGGCACGGGTCTTCCGGCCAATATCAGACTTACGTACGATAATATGGCTGTCGCTGGCCAGCCCGGAAACTGGCATTTGCTGAAACTGCCGGCTCAGGACTGATAATGCCATCTGACTGATCAGCCGCTGCTGTAAACCGGAAGCTGTTTCATTGAAACGAGTGACAAAAGAGACCTGGCTGGTACCACTTTCACTGTCCTGTAACCGGACAATACGTAGTTGCTGACACAGCTCAGGTTCATAATAATCCCGGCGAACAACCGCGGTATCAGGCAGAGCGGAAAAATACTCTGCAATCAGCTGCTGTGCCTGGCGGGTATCAAAATCACCACTGATCAGTAAACGCATTACCGACGGGTGGTACCAGCGCTGATAAAACTGTTTTATGGTGCCGGCATCAGTATTGAGGATCGCCTGCTCATTACCGATCGGCGGACGCGACGGGTAGCGGGAGCCAGCGCGTATCGCCGCTAACCGTTGCTGGTTCATACGTTCAGCCACACCAAGTTTATCGCGCCACTCATCATGGATAATTTGCCGTTCAGTCTGTAAATCTTGCGGGCTAATCGTTGCGGCCCCCATCATCTGACTTAGTCCATGTATCGCCAGCGGCAAACCATGGCTTCCATCGGGGGGGCTCATCATAAACAATGTCCGTTCATAGTTTGTCATCGCATTAAAATTAACCCCCCGCTGCCAGCCATGCTGCTGTAGCATATTGCCGATCCCCTGCGGGAATTGCTGACTACCGCGATACAGCATGTGTTCAAGCATGTGTGCCACACCCTGTTCATTTTCCTGCTGGTCCAGGGAGCCCGCATCAACACTCAGCCTGATATCAATCCGCTGCCCTGCCTCTCTCATCGGGGCCAGAGTATAGCTGAACCCATTATCCAGTCTGCCTTCAATAATCTGCGGGGCGAGGCTGACCCTGTCCGCGGTAATTCCCGCCTGGCTGAATAAAACAATGGCTGCCAGCAAACATCTGCGTATAAATAAATGCATTACGTAATCATTCCCTGCCACAGCGCTGTGGCATTATTCATCTAATATCAACCACCGGATAACCGGCAGTTACCAGCTGTAGGCCACACCCAGCCAGAACTGGCGGCCGGTTTTATAATTCACTGTTTTGCTGCTGCCACTGCTGCTGGTCTGGGTGGCAGCAATGACGTTATCCAGCACGTTAATAACATCCAGACTGAGTTCCAGAGTCTGGTGCCCGGATAAAGGCTGCAGATAACTCAGCTTCCAGTCATAGGAGAAATAGTCTTTATAACGGGTTTCGTCATAGCGGGTTACGCTGCCCTGGTAATCACCACAGACACTTCCTTCCGCAGGGCAGGAAGTGGTAGTGGTGGTATATCCACGGTAGCCGGCGGTATATCCAAGGTTCTGATTCCAGTTCAGACGTAATGCAGGAAAATAGGTATTAACATTGATAAAAGCTGTCCAGGGCGTATTAAAATCCAGAGCCTCCATATCCCTTTTATCCATTAACCGGCCATGGTAGATAGCTTTATTATCATCAGAATCACTGACATCATAATAACTCTGTGAACTGGACCGGTTTTTTCCATAACTGGCGCCCAGCGTCCATCCTATTTCACCCAGAGAGAAGATAGCAGGGCTGACAGGCTCGACTGTCAATGAAATACTATCGCCGCGGGTCCTGGCGTTGTTGGCCAGAATATAGGAACGTTTACCGTCACTGCCGGTGGTTGTTTCACGACCAAACTGATCCTTCCCCTGCCGGTTAACCCATTTGACCGTCCACAGGGTGCCCGTCACACGCTGTGAAATACCCAGTGATAACTCATCGCTGTAAGGGGTTTTCAGAGAGGATGAATCATAATCTATCGCAGCGGTTTTCAGGCCGCTGTCAGTCCATGTTCCGGTAGCACTGTTGCGGGCCCTGGTATAGTAGCTGCTGATCCCATTGCGCAATTTGTAAGCCAGCAGGTTCTGACCATAGTAACGATTGGCTCCGCCAAAAAACCGTGTCGAGTGGTCATCGAAAACATCATAGGAAGCCGCCAGCCGTGGAGCCAGCGTCAGGTTTTTCAGAAAATCATCATATTGCAGACGTACACCGGGAGTCATTTCCAGCCGGCCGTAACTGATACTGTCCTGAAAATACGCCGCATAATCCGTATAATTTGCCGAAACTTTTCGTGCCGGATAAACCGTCAGGTTCTTAAAATATTGCTCACCGGTAATGCAGTAGTCATCACCCGTTTTGCATACTACCGCCGGGCTAACCGTCGCCACACCGCGACTGACAGTAACATCCCTGAATCGTTGATACTGTACACTGTAACTATCTGTTTCCCAGCCAAAATCCAGTTGATGCTGAACCGGGCCGGTCATCAACGGATTAAGTTCATAATTTTGTTTAAGGGTTATGGTCTTTTTCTCCGTTGAGTAGCTGCCGTAGCCACCGATCATCCCTGTCTGATAGTTAGCTGCGGCCGCAGAACTCGACCAGTCGATTGCATCAGAAACAAAATTCTGCGGGGTATAATACCGGTACCAGGTAAGAAATTGATCAGACTGATGGCTGATTTTATTTTGCTCAGACTGATAACCTGCCAAACTAGTGACCTTACCCCAGCTGGTAAGGTGTTCCCATTCGCCATTCAGGCGGTAACCGCCTCCGGTATTCGTAAAAGCACCATTTTTTACATTCTCCTTAAAGTATTCTGACTTATGCGGAGAATACATACCTGTCAGACGGAGAGTATCGCCATTATCAGCCAGGTATGTTCCTTTCAATAAATAGGTTTCAGCAATTCTTTTCTGATTATCCCACTGCTGAAGATAAGTCTGATAATAAGGAATTACAGACTGCTGACGATTATAAGAAAATATAATCCCTGCTTTATCATTCAATGGCTGATTAACACTGACTGAATAAAACTGTTTGGTAAATTGTGGCTGACTGGTCAGATGACTCGCAGTTGCAACATCTGCAGCACTGCCGGAATCAATATGATAACGGGTCCATGCTGAACGGGTCGTCCGGTATGTTATTTTTCCCGATGCCCGCCCTGGCAGAGGATCTTTCAGTCGGGCATCAACGACGCCTCCGGTAAAACTACCGTATTTTGCGGAAATATTACTGTCAAAGACCTCAAGTCTGTCAACCAGTTCGGAATTTATCCAGAATGACTGGGTCCCTCCGGCAGGCAAGTCGGTTGGTGAGTAACCATCCGGCGAATTTGTCAGTTCGCCACCATTGGCACCGGGATTAATCGTATTGTTATTCGACAAACCGTCGATCATAAAGTTATTGTTATAAAACTTTTCACCATGAAATGACACATTCTCCGGTGCGATTTCTCCGGCAGTAGTACTGCTGTCAGTAGAATCAGCAAAACGGACATTCGGATTATGTTTTAATAACCCGGTAATATTACCGTTCGCCTCCGGGAAATTGTTTATTTGCTGTCTGTCAATGATCTGAGTTCCCATTGACTGACTGGTCGGTGTTGTCCGGACCAGAATAGTGTCATCCGAATCACTCTCATCAGACGTCATATTGTTGCTCTCTGTGCTTTGAGCAATAGCTAACCCCGGCAATAAAAATATTGCCGTAAATAAATTAACGGTATTTTTCACCTGATTTCCCTGAAATTACTGAATATAAAAATATATCTAAATTTTAATTTTCCACAGCGACCCTGCCGCTCAGGCTGAATATAATGGTAACCTGCTGATTTTCTGCAGCAGCACCTTTTTCATAACGCCAGCGACGAATATCCTGGTCAATATCCCCGGAAAATACACCACGAGGTATTTCCTCTATAATCTGTACATTATTCACCGTCCCGCTGGCAGTCACATCGAAGCGCAGTTTTATCCGGCCTTCAACACCCAGCGCTTTCGCGCGCGCGGGATAATTCACCCGCCGGTACAATGCTTTTACAACGGCTTTGGAATGACGACCGGCCCCTGCTCCTGAGTCACTGGTATCTCCTGAATCGCGGGGGTTTGTATGCGCATCAGCAGCATGGCTTTCTGTATTTACCGGCAAAGTTGCCGGTGAATGCGGAGAATCTGCTGCCGGCAGCACTGACGACTGATGCTCTGAGGCACGCTGAAGAGGTGACCGGTGTTGAGTGGCTTTTTCCTGCGACTGATATTTTTTCTGTTCACAGAATGCCTGTCTGACGACCGTTGCCTGTCTGCTGGCAAAGGGCGTGAAACGCCAGTACCAGGCGCTCTCACCGGTAAACTGCCCTGAGCAGTCACCGGTAAAGGGCGAGTTTCAGATGCACGGGTCGTGGCAGGGCCAGAAATGATGCTGTCCTGAATACCGGTCACAGGTAAAACAGTGAACACTGCCGGAACCGCAGGCTGTCGGGGACTGCTTGCGGCCATACCTCCGGACATTATCGCAGGTACCGGCGACTGTTGATAAATTATGGCCGCAATCACCATCAGGTGCAGAAGCACTGACGATAGCAGGGGTATCTTTTTGGCACTGCCAGAGGGGGATTCAGCCTCGGGTATCACAGATC
Source organism: Tatumella sp. JGM130 (assembly GCF_018257525.1). Lineage (NCBI taxonomy): Bacteria > Pseudomonadati > Pseudomonadota > Gammaproteobacteria > Enterobacterales > Erwiniaceae > Tatumella > Tatumella sp. JGM130. Next base: position 12,649 of record NZ_JAERJS010000026.1, read on the forward strand.
TGTTATCCCGGACTAACGAGCTACTCATTCCCTGCATCCTTACATACTTCACATCATATCTTCGCGGCCGCAACATCATCTCCGCCCGGGTTCCCGGCAAAATATCTCAGGAGATATATCGCCGGAAGTTCACTAATGCGAATTATTATACAAATGATAATTATTTGCAATAATGAGTTACATAAATGATGGGCATATAAGGACTAGATATCATCAGGTTAGGTCCCGAAACGGGAAATTACGGCCAACAGGTGAACGACAGTGCAGCACACACCCCGGGCAGAAAGTTGCGCGGGGCGCTGCCGTCTGTAAAGAGCAGATATCAGGCTTTCATGCGGTGTGCTATGGCATCTGCAGCAAGCATCGCGTTATAGACGTCATCAGCGGTCAGTTCCATAGGCATATTATTCATGGTATCACCCGGCGCACAGGCTATTCGCGCAACTTCGCGCCATTCGGCTTCTGAAAAGGTTTTCAGTCCCATATCCTGCAAAGTCAGCGGCAGGTTTGCGGCTTTAATAATCCGCACTACATTCTGCCACTCTTGCTGCGGTGCATTTTCCAGCACCAGCTGAGTTAACAGACCAAAAACAACTTTCTCTCCGTGCTGTGCCTTATGTAAATCTGCAACCACCGACATACCATTACTGACAGCATGGGCCGCCGCCAGCCCGCCGGATTCTGCCCCGACACCACTCAGATAAATAGTAGCTTCGATAATCTGTTCAAGTGCAGGTGTCGTCAGATGATGAGTCACCGCCGCCATAGCCGCGTCTATATTCTCACTGATCAGCCGGTAGCATAATTCTGCCAGCCCCAGGCCGGTACGTGAGGGTTTATGCAGTACCAGGTTGAGTCCGTCGGCCGCATAACAGGCACGCGCTTCAAAATAGGTGGCTAACGCATCGCCAACTCCCGCCGAAAAAAAACGCACCGGCGCAGCAGTAATTACTGAAGTATCCGCCACCACTACATCCGGATTTTGTGGTAAATACAGGTATTCCTCAAATTCACCACTTTCTGTATAAATAACCGCCAGTGCAGTACAGGGGGCATCTGTTGAGGCAATCGTCGGGAACAGTACCACTGGCATTTTCAGGTAATATGCTACCGCTTTAGCCGTATCCAGAGTTTTACCACCACCAACACCGACAATAACATTAGCCTGTAGTTGTCTGGCCAGCGCTTGTTGGCGATCTATTTCCCGGCGACAGCATTCATAATTAAATTTTTCTGCCGTCCCCTGTAAACCGGCAGCCTGTAGTGCGGGTAAGGCCTGCTCTCTGACCCCGGGCAGCATAAATTCGTCAGTAATAACCAGCGCCTTGTCACCAAAATCTTTTACAAAACTATCAATTTTAGACAGCATCCCGGTACCGATAAAAAATTTTTTCGGTGAGGTTACAGTACGTGGAAGTTTAGTTTCTTTAATCATTTTGGCCATCCATCGGCAAGTTATCAGTAAGGTTTATGATGGTGAGTCATCCCTGATACCACATTGATCATGATCATCTGACGTTAAGATTATTGTCACGGCTGGCGGATAAACAGCTATCTGCCCGCTATTCTGATGCGAGAATATTCAAAGGAATTAACTCTATCACCATGTTTTCAAATTAATTATGTATAAAACCAGACGCAGAAGATGGCCGAAATACCGGACGGTTCAGGGCTATTGATATCCCCGTAAGATATTTTTAGCGGATACTGTTACCGACCGGGAACATTAATAGCCTGCTAAAAATTACGGTAGAAATAAATAAGAATTAACGATGGGCCGCATTGACTGTCAGCGGCCCGGCAGAAGATTATCGATGGAAGGATGACAACGGGTACAGTGGTCTGCACAATAAAACGCCACGTGACAGGCAGTGCCGGTTATTTTTGCCGGCGTAACTGTTCTGCACTGTTCATGGCCGTGATCAGTTGTCCGGCCACGGCATCAATAACGTTCATACAGACAGAGTTACCGAATTGTTTATAGATCTGCCCATGAGATACAGCATTAACAATAAAGTTATCCGGAAAGCCCTGTAACCGGGCGCATTCCACCGGGGTCAGTTTGCGGGGGTTTTTACCTGTATCGCTCTGGTCTATCAGGATTTCAGAACCGTCTTTATAGTAACGGGCACTGAGGGTATTGGCGTATTCACTGTCGGCATTGAATAGTGAATACCCAAAACCATTGCCGCGTTGTTTGTGTGCCGCCAGCCGTTTCTGATGACCGATCCACAGTTTGTCCGATAAGGTATAAACGTCTTTGCCTTTACGGGCTATCAGCTCAGCTAACTGCTCAGGGGTCAGTAAAATATCCCCGACACGGGTCGGGGTACGGGGTGCCTGCGGCCAGCGAAATAACTGGTCGAAATCGACACCGGAAAAGTAATCTTTATCGAAGCCGATAATATAGATACGTTCACGGTTTTGTGGTGCGCCGAAATCTCCTGCACGCAATACTTTAAAATCCACCCAGTAATTAAGCTGACCGGAAAGCGCACGCCGGGCTTCATCACTCATCGGTACATCATCAGGAATTGCTCCGCCATGCGTACCCTGCAGAATACCGGTAATGGTCTTCAGAGTGCGTCCTTTATCATGTCCCCGCAGCTGTTTAACGTTTTCCAGCAAAAATGCTTTGGGTCTTTTTTCTGCCAGAATACGCTGGATTTCAAAAAACATGGTCCCGCGGGTATCACTGAATCCCTGACGCAGCCCTGCCAGAGAAAATGCCTGACAAGGGAAACCGCCCAGCAACACATCATGATCGGCTATATCACGCGCATTTACGCGGGTAATATCCCCCACCGGCAGTTCTCCGTAATTTGCCAGATAGGTTTTTTGGGCGAACTTATCCCACTCAGAAGTAAATACACAATGGCCTCCCTGCCGCTGAAACGGCAAACGAATACCACCAATACCGGCAAACAGATCAATAAAAGTGAACCGGCATTGCTCTGGTGGCGGCTGACGGAAAGGCGCATCCAGAAAATGTTGTTTCAGACGGGTTTCGAGGGTTTGTATCGCACGCCATTTTCCGGCTGACGGCGTGTGCTCACCAGACTCCCAGCCACGGACAGTCCGTTCCCCGGTGGCTGACATACCGAGAACATTGGCAAACTCGGTACGCCCCAGACCAAGGCTTTCTCTGATTTTTTTGATTTGTTCTGGAGATGAATCTGATAAAAGAGGCATGTTTCGGTTACTTATCCGGTTTTAGTCCTGGAAGACTACCACTGCCCCGGAAAGCAGGCAATGGGATATTACCCCGTTGTACCGCCCTGTCCGTCTGACTGAGGCAGCGATCCCCCCCGGTAAACCGGGCGATTTGCCGTTTCCCGTTCCCGGCGGGTGACATCATCGCCGTTGCCTGCCGTGGCGGGCAATAATAATTACTATTTCACAGGTTTAACCACCAGCTGATGACGATGATTATAAAAGCGACGGCATGCCAGATACCCGGCGATAATGGTCGAGATACTGGCAGTCGCTAACGTCATAAAAGTGACCATTATCTGATATTTAATCGCTTTTACCGGATCGATACCGGCGAAAATAAGTCCCGACATCATTCCCGGCAGACTGACCAGCCCGACAGTTTTCGCGGAATCAACAGTAGGGATCAGTGATGAGCGGATACTCTCACGTAACAGGCGTGCCGATGCCTGTTTCGGGGTCGCCCCGAGACTGAGCATCTCCTGAATTTGTTGCTGATCACTGGCAAAACGCTGGCCGAGATTGTTATAACACAGCCCTACTGCAATCATTCCATTGCCGGCAATCATTCCTGAAATAGGGATCACCTGCATCGGCAGGAACTCGATAGATCCGCTGGCAACCAGTACCGCCAGTGTCAGCACAGCCCCGCTGGTGATAGCGATAAAAGACATCCAGAAAGCACGGTCGATATACTTACTGCGTTTCTTTGCATTCAGCGCGGCATTGAAGCAGATAAACAACACCATAAACAGGGTCAGTAAAATATTATTCAGATCAAAAATATATTTCAGGGCATAACCGACAATAATCAACTGGACAATAGCGCGGCCGATACTCCACAGAATATCTTTTTCCAGAGCCAGTTTTTCACGGTGACTGATCAGGATCGCCACCAGTACCAGCGCCAGAGACATCATCAGGGAGCTGTCGGTAATATTATGCTGGCTCATGACTGTTTTCTCCGTGCTGGCTGGCTCTGGCTGGTAAGGTAATCACATTATCTGCATGGCTGATTTCGTTCTGATCATGAGTCACCCATAGCACTGCCAGTTTTTCCTGACGAACATATTGATGAATAACATCATTTACCCGCTGTTTATTGGCTTCATCCAGCGCACTGGTAATTTCGTCCAATAACAGTACTTTTGGCAGGAACTGAATATTGCGCAGCAGTGATACCCGCTGCTTTTCCCCGCCAGATAATTTCTCTATCGGTTTTTTCAGTATATCTTCCGGTAATGCCAGCCGCTGCAGGCCATGGTGCAGCTGGTCGGGGTCAGCTTTCTTATTACGCAGCATCCATGGAAATGTCAGATTATCTTCCACGGTATCCCCGAATAAAGCAGGGGTCTGGGCACAGTATGATACCTGTCGCCGGTATTCCTCCGCCGTGTAGCGGCTGATCTCTTTTCCATCAAACAGCAATTCCCCCCTGTCAGGGCTAATTAATGATGAGGCAATTTTCAGTAAGGTGCTTTTCCCGCATCCCGAAGGGCCGGTGATCAGCGTGAATTCCCCTTCTCTTACACTGAGAGAAATATCACGCAGTATCTGTGTTTCCCCCGCCTGATAATAAATATTATTCAGCTGTAACAGCGGCGGAGTTGTATCCTTTGTCATGCTTCCCGGTTCCTTAATCACAAGTAGCCTCTATTTTAACGGGGTTTAGCTTCCCGGATAAACGGCTTTTATAGGTATAAATGTATCAGGAAACCACACGTCTGATGTCGGGGTGGCGAACAGCCGGTTTTACTATTTGCAATTCCCCGGTGAAGATAACTTTTAGTCATACCGGCTGGCTTTTACGATGGCTGCCTTTTATGGTAGTTATTCTGAGACGGAACACAGGAGAAAGGTAATGCGGATACTGGTTGTCGGGGCCGGATCGACCGGCGGATATTTTGGTGCATGTCTGGCACGGCATGGTCGCGATGTGACTTTTCTGGTACGTGGTGAGCGGGCAAAAAAACTCAGGCAACAGGGTTTAGTGATCCATGCTGATTCAGGCACTTTCACACTGCAGCCCAATACGCTGCTGGCAACAGAGATTACGACACCTTATGACCTGATTATTATCACCGTCAAAAGTTTTGCTTTACCGGGAGCAATCACTGATCTGCGGGCGGCAGCAGGTGAACACACGCTAATACTGCCTGTCCTTAATGGCATGCAACATATCGATACTTTACGCCGCGAGTTCGGCGACGATAAAGTCATCGGCGGGTTGTGTAAAATCCACGCCACTCTGAATGATAAAGGTGAAGTATTACAAATGTCGCCCCTGCACCAGCTATGCTACGGAGAACTTGATGGCAGTAATACATCACGTATTCAACAGCTCGATCAACTGCTGAGTGGCTGCGGATTTGACAATAGACTGTCATCTTCGGTGCAAAGTGATCTGTGGGAGAAATGGTTATTGCTAAGCACTCTCGGGGCCGTGACCTGTTTATCACGGGGTAACACCAGGCAGATACTGACATCTGCAGGCGGAGAAACTCTGCTTAACAGTATTTTTAGTGAAGGACTGGCGGTGATCACGGCCAGTGGCTACCGCCAGCGCCCGGCGATAATCGCCGCTATTCTGCAGACACTGAGTAATCCGGAAACCCCGATGACATCATCGATGTACCGTGATTTGCAGCAAGGCGCACTGATAGAAGCAGAACCGATTATCGGCGATCTGGTTGACAGGGCGCGTCAGCATGCAATTACGGTTCCGTTGCTGAATGCTGTTTTTGTGAATTTACAGGTCTACCTGAGATCCCGCCAGGCGGAGAGCTAGGCAGAGCAAAAAAAAGCCCGGACACTGAGCCCGGGCAGAGTGTGTTCAGCAGACCGGACTATTTTTTTTCTTCTGCGGACAGGGGTTTTTGTTCACCCGCCAGCTTCAGTTTTTTCGAGATTTCACGACGTTCTTTTGACAGGTCAGCGTTCCTGATGATGTACTCATCCACCCTGTCTTCATAATCGCTGCGCATACTGGCAATAATTTCCTGCACAGCCTCAATACTCATCCCCGGCTTAATATATTCGCTCAGGTTATCCAGTAACAAAACGCGTTTCTGATTGTCGCGGACTTTTTTCTCAACGTCGGCAATCTCGCGCTGTAATTTATTTTTGCGACGAAACATACGTACAAATTCAAGTACGTCCTGGAAAGATTGTCTGGCATTTTCCATGATAACACCTCAGTTTGATGCCTGTTCTGGCAGGCGTATGAGTTTCAGAATCAATCGGGTTCAGATAAGTCCCCGGCGGTACTACTGTGACTTCTAAAACTTTTCAGTACCTTATCTTAGCTCAAAGGAACTGTAATTCAATTCTCCCACAGATTACTTTCTCAACACCATGCGGATCAGTTCATTCATTCTTAATAACTGACCATGCAGCTCCAGGCTCAGCCATACATATCCGTAAACCTGTGCCGCCTCAGCATTGGCATGTTCAGCTTTGGCGAGCAGTAATTTCAGCTCACGATCAACTTCTTCCAGTTCTGCAGTAGTATTCGCCAGCTGATCAGTAATACCGCTGGTCAGCATATCAGATAAGGTACGGAACAGATTCTCGGTTAACACCTGAGTACGGCGTATGGTTGGTGCATTCAGTAGTAATAAATGACTTTCACGGGATGCCCACCAGGCATTTATCTGCATCTCCAGGGTATATACCATATTACGCTGAATTGTCTGAATGGCTTCAAATACTGATTTCGGTATCCGTGTTTCTTTACAGGCCGGTTCCAGCAGTGATCGCATTTTCACTACGTCGGTCAGCAGATGATGTATCGGTTTGTTCAGCCGTGGTTTCTCCAGCAGATTGGGAGATACCCCGGTATGGTAAATTTTCATTGAAGCGATCAGGGCATCAGACATCCGGATACGCCAGAAAGTATAGGCGCGCTGGGCCCAGATACCGGTGAAGATTACCGCCAGTATCGAACCGAAGATAACATCGCCGCCCCGCCATAATGCTGTCAGGAAGTCACCGGCAGGCGCGCCGACCACCACCCCGAGGGTGATACCGATCAGCAGCGCCATATACGGGCGTTTTCCCAGGGTTAAATAGCCACAGATAAACATGACCACCCCGCACCAAGCAAGCATGACCGGTAACGAAATCAGTTCCAGTTTCAGTGCTATCAGCCCGGAAACAGAACCGGCAACAGTACCAATAATTCGCTGGACTGCGCGTGGAAATACATTTCCCCAGGAAGAAATGGGCCCCATCACCACCACCAGAGTGATCAGTGGCCAGCTTCCTTCAGGTATATGCAGCAACCTGACCAGCAGAAAAGAAAGTAAAAAAGCAATAGCAATACGCAGTCCGTGAACGAACTTGTAATGGCGGTATAACCAAAATTCCGGGCGGGATATAGGCTTGTCGGGACGCACACTTATTTTCCGGTCATTAACTGAATCGCTATTTTCGCATATTCCCGGGAAAAGATCTGTGGTGATAAATCATTAGATGATTATGTCTGGAAAAAAACGCACCGGTTGCGGGGCGAGGGTATTCAGTTATTCAGGCCACAAAGTGGCCTGAATACGCGCAGGTACGGCGGGAAGTTACAATTTTTTCTTAATATAATCCGTCAGCCGGGTCACGATCCCCCCCTGTCTGACTTCCTGCAGTGCCACCAGCGGATAACTGGCAATCTGTTTGTCTTTATCCATTACCTGGATTTCACCTACCTGCTGATCAGCTGCCAGAGGCGCATCCAGTTCTTTCTTATCAATCACGTAGCGGGCTTTTACCTGGCTGATGTCACCACGCGGTAATGACAGATAAACATCTTTCGCTGACCCGACATTCACCGTGTGCGGGTTGCCGTACCAGACATTCTCGGTACCGATAGCTTTTCCGGCGTGGAACAATTGTACAGTATCGAAGTTATTTTGCCCCCAGACCAGCAGCTTCCTGGCCTGGTCTTCACGACCTTTCGGACTTTTGGCCCCCATAACAACCGCAATCAGGCGGTGCTGGCCAATAATATTTGATGCGATAATATTGAATCCGGCGGTTTCCGTATGTCCGGTTTTCATGCCGTCAACATGCAGGCTATTGTCCCACAGTAAACCGACGCGGTTATTCTGCGTGATACCATTCCATGTCATCGTCTTCTGACTGTACATATGATAGAACTCAGGCTCACCGTGAATAATCGCCATGGCGACAATCCCCAGATCCCGTGCGGTACTGTACTGCCCCGGGGCATCCAGACCATGAACCGTTTCAAAATGGGTATTTTTCAGTCCCAGATTAGCCACAACCTGGTTCATCAGTTTGACAAAATTATCCTGACCGCCGGCAACATAATCGGCCAGAGCAACACAGGCATCATTCCCTGAGTCGACAATCACCCCGCGGCTTAAATCGCGTACTGAGATTTTATCACCGGGTTTGAGGAACATCAGCGATGAGCCTTTGAATACCGGATTACCTGCACCCCAGGCATCAGTCCCTACCGTCACAATATCATTCGGGGTAATTCGTTTCTGGTTAATCGCACGGTCAACCACATAACCTGTAACCAGCTTAGTCAGGCTCGCAGGGTTACGGCGTTCATCGGGATTTCCTGAAGTCAGTACCTGTCCGGTCGTTGCATCCATTAATACCCATGAAGCAGCATCAATGGTCGGGGGCGTCATGGAAAAAGGCAGGGCATTGTCATCAGCAAACGCTGTTGATGCCAGTAATATCATACCCGGTACAGTAATAAGCAGACGCCTTTTCAAGCTAAGTTCCTCAATAATTAGGGTGGAGAGACAGATTTAGTCGCATTTTTACGGCATTTCAGTGCCACTGGCATCTATCAATTGTGAGAAAATGTAACACTGAATCTGGCTATATCTGCTGTAAAACCGCCAGTTGAAACAGAATCTGCTGCTTATAGTCAGCCCGCGGGGATGAGTTTACTTATCCCGGCGCTATACTGCAGCCAAATGCTGTCACAACCCTCTGTACAGATTTGTCATTTTATCCCCTGAAAGGAATTATTTACTCACAGTCGGTAGTACTGTGTCAGCCTCTGTGAGACGGCTTCCGCAACACAGGGAGGGCTCTGGTACAAAAGACGGTTAAAGGTAACACCGGACATAACAGCGTTATCTGCCGGAATAATGAACTGAATAAAACCTGACCGGATACAGGGGCCCTCCCGACACCGATCGTTAATCTGCAGACAAACGTCCTGTCCGCCCTGCCGTGGTTCCCGGCGGTCAGCACGGATGTGTTACTGCCTGCCCCGCTGCCGGTTTTGACGGTGCGCAAATAATTTTATCTATACTCTCAATGGTTTTAAAAGTGCAGGAACAAGACAAATCCCGGCATTGATAATATGCTTCCTTAGTATTATCGGTAATATAGCGGCTGGTCCGCGTATGGGATGTATGGTTACACACAGGACAACGCATCATAATCAGGGCCTTTCTGAAGGTTAACTGTTCCCCTGTTTACAGGGACGGAGTGCCGGGACTGAATGATCCACCGGCAAAATAATAATACCTCAGGTAATATTATTTTCAATACTCCGGGTACTTTATTTTTAATAGCAGGGGTATTAAAATAAATCATGGAAAAGAGAAAAGAACTGACGACAGAACAGCTAGAAGATGCCAGCCGTCTGAAAGCTTTGTACGAGTCAAAAAGAAAACAGCTGCAACTGACCCAGCAGATGATCGCCAATGAGCTGAATATTACTCAGGGCGCAGTGGGACACTATCTGAATGGCAGAAATGCACTGAATGTAAAAGTAGCCGCTATTTTCTCGCAACTGCTGCACTGTTCGATTGCAGATTTCAGTGAAACGCTATCTGCAGAGGCCAAAGCACTGCACGGTGCGTCAGAAAAAAATGTGCGTTATGCAGGCCCCTATGTTCCCGGAAAACATTACCCGGTACTGAGTTCGGTGCAGGCGGGCTGCTGGTCTGAAGCAGTGGAAGCTTATACCCTCGAAGATATCAGTGTCTGGCTGGAGTCTGATGCACATATTCAGGGAGAGGCTTTCTGGCTGAAAGTTGAGGGCGACTCAATGACTTCCCCGACCGGTCAGAGCGTACCGGAAGGTATGTATGTCTTATTTGATACCGGCCGTGAAGCCATTAATGGCAGCCTGGTGATCGCCAAGCTGGTCGATTCGAATGATGCCACCTTCAAGAAACTGATTATTGATGGCGGTCAGAAATACCTGAAAGGCTTAAATCCTGCCTGGCCAGCGATACCCATTAACGGGAACTGCAGAATTATCGGTGTTGCCGTTGAAGCGCGGATGCGGTTCCTGTAACCGCTGCCGGTCTGTGCAGTGAATTGTCAGTTGATGTAAATCTGTGATCTCACCAATATCTTTTAAGAAAATACCTATCCACTGCTTCACCGGTTAGCCGTTTAGTAATGATTAATAAACGTGATTAATTATTATAAGGCGGTAACGATGCTGATAGAAAAGAAAAGTGGCCGGTCGGCCACAGAGAACCGCAGGCTGGCGGTTACCCTTGCCGGTACTGCCGGTATACTGAATGTACTGGCGCTGGGCGCTTTCGGGTTATTTCCGTCGAATATGACAGGGAATGCAACTCAGCTTTCAGCCGAGGTACTGGAGTGGGATCAGCGACAAATGTGGCAGTTGTTACTGCTACTGCTATGTTTTATGGGCGGCGCATTTACTTCACGGTTACTGGTTTCTTTCGGCAAAAAATACCATCTGCGGACTATTTACGCACATATTTTGCTGGGCGAAGGTATTATACTGGCAGTACCGGCTATTGGCAGTTTATGGTTAAGCCTCCCTGTCGATAAAACCCTGCTGGTCAATATGCTGGGCTTCCTGCTCGGTTTACATAATTCGACGTCCACCCAGCTTTCCCAGGGAAAAGTCCGAACCACTCATATTACCGGCACGCTGACAGATGCGGGGATAACCCTGGCGACCCTGTTACTTCACCGGGTACTCCGGTATTCGGCGGAAGAACGTCGTCATCACCAGTATCTGCTCAGTATTTACCTGACTGCCACCGGGGCATTTATTACCGGAGGTATTATTGGCGTGTTGTCATTTAACCTGTTTTCAATGCAGGCTTTTTCACTGGCCGGTATTGTGCTGGTGCTGGTTTCCGGAATAACAATACGGCGAACCCTGCAACAGCAACGGCGTATAGCAGGCCGCATCAGCCCGGTCAGAGTCCCCTGAGTTGTATTTATTCACTACAGCGGCACAGCCATTTATACAGCAGAGGTTATATAAAAGATCCGCCGCAGCGGATCCCGTGGATCAAACGATAGAGTTATGGTGCCGTGCCATAGGCCTGTCTGAAATCATCTTCCATTTGTTCACAAACTCCGGCCAGACGTTGCTGTTCAGAGAGTGAATTAGCTTTATTCAGGTTAGCTCTGCACTGATGTACAGCCTCACGGGCATTGGTCATGGCCGCTTCTTTCATCGGTGAATCAAAGACAACTTTATAGACAAAAAATAAAACAACCAGCACCAGGACAGTTCCGACAAATGTTTTCACATCTCTACCCTCATAGCTACAGTACCCACAATCTAAAACTAAATTAATGTAAAGGGAAGCAGGAAACCGACAACGACACCAGTTAATAGTGATGAAGGATAGTGCTGTGACATATATCCCTTAATTCACCACGGCCATGCGCAGAGACCCCGGCCGCAGCGTCAATAAATTGTGATCAGTATCAGTTTGGTACAAAATATCCGGTGTCATAACAGAATCACCGGAAAACGCACTGTCATATAACAAGTGAACATTGAGCGAAGGTGAACGAAATACAGGGTATTCGATGCAACTAACAGGAAAAAGAGGACGGTAACGGATGAAAAATAATGATGCAGCACAGCCTACCTTCCTCTTTCATGATTATGAGACTTTCGGCAAGCACCCTGCACTGGATCGTCCGGCACAGTTTGCCGGCATCCGTACCGATGCGCAGTTCAATATCATCGGTGAACCAGAGGTTTTTTATTGCCAGCCCGCCGATGATTATCTCCCGCAGCCGGAAGCGGTGATGATCACCGGGATTACCCCGCAACATGCTCTGGCACAGGGGGTCAATGAGGCGGAGTTTGCCAGGCGTATCCACACTCTGTTTTCTGAACCGGCAACCTGTGTGGTGGGCTACAATAATGTCCGTTTTGATGATGAGGTTACCCGCAATATTTTTTACCGGAACTTCTATGAACCTTATGGCTGGAGCTGGCAGGCAGGAAATTCACGCTGGGATCTGCTGGATGTGATGCGTGCCTGTTATGCTCTCCGTCCTGAAGGTATTCACTGGCCGGAAAACGAAGACGGATTGCCCTCTTTCCGGCTGGAACATCTGACGGCAGCCAACAATATCAGCCACGAACAGGCTCATGATGCTATGTCGGATGTTTATGCCACTATCGCCATGGCCAGACTGGTCAGAGAAAAACAGCCGAAATTATTCGATTTTCTGTTCCGCCATCGTAATAAAAATAAACTGCAGACCCTGATTGATATTCCGCAAATGAAACCACTGGTACATGTCTCGGGTATGTTCGGTGCGGCGCGGGGAAATACCAGCTGGATAGTGCCGCTGGCCTGGCATCCGGAGAATAAAAATGCCCTGATCACCCTCGACCTGGCCGGTGACCTCGAACCGTTGTTACAGGAAAATGCTCAGACTCTGCGTGAACGTCTGTACAGTACCCGTGAACAGCGCGGTAATCTGCCGGCAGTGCCGCTGAAACTGGTGCATATTAATAAATGTCCGGTACTGGCCCCGGCCAGTACATTGCGGCCGGAAGATGCCGCGCGACTGGCGATAGATCGCGCCCGTTGTCTGGAAAATCTGGCCCTGTTACGTCAGCACAGTGAAATTCGTGAGAAAGTTGTCGAAATTTATGCGACCAGCCGTGAATTTCCGGCGACAGAGGATGTGGATGCACGGCTGTATGACGGCTTTTTCAGTGAGGCGGATAAGCATGCGATAAATATTATCCGTTCAACGGATCCCCGCCATTTACCGGCGCTGGATATTCGCTGGCAGGATCCGCGCATCGATGCACTGCTGTTTCGCTACCGCGCCCGTAATTTCCCGGGAACGCTGGATGACAGTGAGCAGCAACGCTGGCTGGAACACCGCAGAGAAAGTCTGTCAGCCACCCGGGCAGAACAGTACCTTGCTGAGCTGCAGCAACTTTCTGCGCTCTATCCGGACGACGCACATAAGCAGTCACTGCTGAAAGCATTATACCGGTACGCTGAAAGCTTACTGAACTGATTCGCAGATATAAAAAAACCCTGCCGTCATTGCCGGCAGGGTTAATCAGTGTTCAGACCGACAGATTATAATCCGTCTTCACTGTATTGTGGTACCGGTAATCTGAAGATACGGGTTACCACGGCCAGGTAGATAATGCCGATAGCCGCCCAGATCAGCCCCAGAATCATAGAACTTTCTTCCAGGTTAACCCATAAAGCACCCACCGTCATCGCTCCCAGCAGTGGCAGGATCAGATAACTGATATGATCCTTCAGGGTCTTGTTACGTTTCTCACGGATCCAGAACTGTGAAATAACCGACAGGTTAACGAAGGTAAATGCCACCAGCGCACCGAAGTTAATCAGGGCAGTCGCCGTCACCAGGTCAAAGTTAATCGCCAGCAACGCAATGGCACCTACCAGCAACACATTCAGGGTCGGCGTAGACCACTTCGGTGAAATATAACCAAAGAAACGTTGCGGGAATACACCGTCACGTCCCATCACGTACATCAGACGGGAAACACCGGCATGTGCAGCCATTCCGGATGCCAGCACGGTTACACAGGAGAAAATCAGGATACCGAACTGGAACGTTTTACCCGCTACGTACAGCATGATTTCCGGCTGTGAAGAGTCCGGATCTTTGAAGCGCGAGATATCCGGGAAATACAGTTGCAGGAAGTATGACACTGCAATAAACAGTAATCCGCCGATCAGGGCTGTCAGGAAAATAGCTTTCGGAATAGTGCGCTCTGCATCTTTGGTTTCTTCTGACAGTGAACTGATACCGTCAAAGCCAAGGAAGGAGAAGCACAATATTGTGGCCCCGGTGATCATAGGAACAACCTGCGCATCAGAAGACCAGAACGGTTTACTGCTTACCAGGGTACCGGCACCGACACCATGGCTGACGCCATAGATAACCAGACCAACAATAAACACCATTACCGCAATCTGCAGGACCACGATAACACTGTTAAAGTTAGCGACTGTCTTAATCCCTTTAAGGTTAGTGACAGTCATAAACACCACCAGTAATACAACGAAAATCCATGACGGGACCCCCGGTACCAGTGATTCAAAATAGCTTTTTGCCAGCAGAATATTAATCATGGGCATAAACAGATAGTCCAGCAATGAGGACCAGCCGACCATAAATCCGACATGAGGACTGATGGATTTTTGCGCATAGGTATAGGCCGAACCAGCTGACGGGAAGCGGCGTACCAGCTTGCCATAGCTCAGTGCGGTAAACAGAATAGCGATTAAGGCGAAAGCATAAGCGGTGGCAACATGGCCACTGGTCAGCCCGGAAACAATCCCAAAGGTATCAAACAGGGTCATTGGCTGCATATAAGCCAGACCAATCATCACCACAGGCAGCAGTGTCAGTGTTTTTTTCAGATTGGCACGCTGTGGTGCAGGAGAAGTATTATTTTGCATGAGTCTGGCTCCCTACAGTAACAATCGGTGCGGATTGCTCCACAGGGAATTTCCGCGCGCGGCGAAACGTGAAGTGTAAAACAGATGTGCCATTGAATGTCGCGCCGTAGTCGTCGCGAAAGCGGCTACCAGATGCTGCTGGTAAAGTGGTGAACAACCCCATCAATATTTCCTCAGACTCACTTCGGTGAGTGTTTTTTGTGTATATCTCTCCGGAAAAGTTCCGGCCCCGTCAGGATGAGTAATCAAACATTTACGCAAAAAAAATAACCGACGCCAGGAAAGGCATCGGTTATTTCAAATTTTGCAGACGCGCATTTTGCATAAAACGCCCCCCCAATTCAAGCAAATATCGTGTTGTTTACCACATTTGCCAGAAATTGCTTATTGCATTGGCATATCAAACGGATCCGGCCACTGATATTCAAAACCCATTTGCTGACAAATACGTTGCGCTGCCACAATTTTTCCGTCCTGAGTGCCCTGTTGCGGGATAAATTCAGGAGCCACCCAGCCTGCCTGTCGTGCCAGTCGTGGATAATACTGTTCTCTGGCCGGATGTTGCGGTGCACACAGGTTATACACTCGCCCGCTGGCCGGGTTTTCCAGTAACACTATGATCGCAGTAATAACATCATCAAGGTGAACAAGATTCACCCCTTGCTGACCACGGCTTAATCCGGTCTTACCTGCCAGAAAACGTCCCGGATGACGCCCCGGCCCCACCAGCCCTGCCAGCCGCAGAATATCAACACTGGTACCGGGCAAATCGTGCAACCATTGTTCAAGTTGTACCAGTGACCGGCCGGCAGGCGTCACAGGATGCAACGGACTTTGTTCATCCACTTCACCTTCAGCATCACCATATACCGAAGTCGAGCTGGTAAAGATAATATGTTTTACCTTGCGCGCCAGTGCGCTGTCGACGATATTCTGAACTGCATAAACATACTGCTGGCTGTTTTCTGCGGTACGGCTGGCTGGCAGTGTGACGACCAGCGCATCCACTGCCAGTAAATCTGCCAGATCATCCTTATCACAATGCGGTTCCGGGTCCAGCGTCAGTTTACAGGCATTAATACCACTGGCCCTGGCAGCACGTACACCGTCTTCGGTCGTTTTACTGCCGGATACCTGCCAGCCGCGCCCTGCCAATGCACGGGCCAATGGCATCCCCAACCAGCCCAGACCCACAATTGCTACTTTTTTCATTATAAAACCGCCTTTTTCAGCTGTTCAACGCAGTCACTGATGTTATTCCTCTGACCGGTTTCAGGCCAGTATAAATTTTTATTGTGCTTTTATTATGACCCGGTAAAAAAGTGTTGCCAGCCACTGAGATTTTGGTTAGGTTAAATGCCAGACAAACGACTCACTAACCGTCGGAAAAATTTATGAATCGCGTTCAGTTTAACCACCATCATCACCATCACCCTGACTAGTCTTTCAGGCGATGTGTGCCGGGAGACGAAAAGATCTCCCGGTGGTTTGAGCGCTATTTTAAACCCCCGGAAGAAATCTTCCGGGGGTTTTTTTATGGACAAAAATTTAACAATAAAAATTCCGGACAGGAACAACAGACAGAGGACAGGACAGATGTTAGATAGCAAACGTATTCGCATTGCCATGCAGAAATCAGGTCGCCTGAGTGATGACTCACGTGAACTGCTGACACGCTGTGGTATAAAAATTAATCTTCAGCAACAAAGACTTATTGCATTCGCAGAAAATATGCCAATCGATATCCTGCGGGTGCGCGATGATGATATTCCGGGCCTGGTCATGGACGGTGTCGTTGACCTAGGGATCATTGGTGAAAATGTGCTGGAAGAAGAGTTGTTGTCACGCCGGGCACAGGGAGAAGATCCCCGCTATACCACCCTGCGTCGCCTGGATTTCGGTGGATGCCGGTTGTCACTGGCTATGCCGGCAGATGCTGAATACACAGGCCCGGAGTGCCTGAATAATAAACGTGTTGCGACCTCTTATCCGCACCTTCTGAAACGCTACTTCGACAGCAAGGAGATTAATTTCAAGTCCTGTCTGCTGAACGGTTCTGTCGAAGTCGCGCCACGCGCCGGTCTTGCTGATGCAATCTGCGATCTGGTTTCCACCGGAGCCACCCTGGAAGCGAACGGCTTACGCGAAGTCGATGTGATTTACCGCTCCAAAGCAGTACTGATCCAGCGCAACGGCGATATGCCTGAAGAAAAACAATATCTGATCGATAAGCTGCTGACCCGTATCCAGGGGGTTATCCAGGCCCGCGAATCAAAATACATTATGCTGCACGCACCTTCAGACCGGCTGGAAGAAGTCATCAGTCTGTTACCGGGGGCTGAGCGCCCGACCCTGCTGCCACTGGCGGGCGACAAAGCAAGGGTCGCCATGCATATGGTCAGCAGCGAAACACTGTTCTGGGAAACCATGGAAAAACTGAAAGCCCTGGGCGCCAGCTCAATCCTTGTTCTGCCGATTGAGAAAATGATGGAGTAAGTGATGAGCAACTTTGACACTCTTATACACTGGCAACAATGCTCTGCTGAACAGCAACAGGCATTACTGAAACGCCCTGCGCTGGCCGCGTCCGCGACCATCAGTCAGACAGTGCAGGATGTGCTGGATCAGGTGAAGCAACAGGGCGATACCGCACTGCGCAATTTCAGTGCGAAGTTTGACAAGATCAGTCCGCAGGTTTTTGCTGTCAGTGAACAGGAGATCAGCGCAGCGGCGGAGCGTGTCAGTGATGAACTGAAATCTGCCATGCGGACTGCTGTCGGTAATATTAATGCCTTTCATCAGGCCCAGATTTTCCCCGGTGTCGATATTGAAACTCTGCCTGGTGTGCGCTGCCAGCAAGTGACCCGCCCGGTGCAGTCCGTCGGTCTGTATATTCCCGGCGGTTCTGCCCCGTTATTTTCCACAGTGCTTATGCTGGCTACCCCGGCAAAGATTGCCGGGTGCCGTCAGGTGGTACTTTGTTCCCCTCCGCCGATTGCCGATGAAATACTGTTTGCCGCACAACTCTGTGGTATTACAGACGTGTTTCAGGTCGGCGGAGCCCAGGCTATCGCCGCCATGGCCTTCGGTACTGACTCTGTCCCTAAAGTTGATAAAATCTTCGGCCCGGGGAATGCCTGGGTGACGGAAGCGAAACGCCAGGTCAGTCAGCGTCTGGACGGCGCGGCTATTGATATGCCTGCCGGGCCGTCAGAAGTTCTGGTGATTGCCGACGAAGGGGCAACACCGGCATTTGTGGCTTCCGACCTGCTGTCACAGGCAGAGCACGGGCCGGACTCCCAGGTGGTGCTATTGACACCGTCGGCTTCGCTGGCCGAAAAAGTTGCTGAAGAAATCCGCCACCAGCTGGCCGCACTGCCCCGTGCCGACACTGCCCGCCAGGCCCTGGCAGGCAGCAGGCTGATTGTCACCCGTGACCTTGACGAATGTATTGCTATCTCAAACCGCTACGGGCCAGAGCACCTGATTATTCAAACCCGGCAACCCCGTGAGTGTGTTGAACGTATTACCAGCGCAGGATCTGTTTTCCTGGGTGACTGGTCACCGGAATCAGCGGGTGATTATGCCTCCGGGACGAACCACGTGTTACCGACCTATGGCTACACGTCAACCTATTCGAGCCTCGGACTGGCTGATTTCCAGAAACGAATGACCATCCAGGAGTTATCACCCGCCGGTTTTTCGGCGCTGGCACCGTCGATCGAAATTCTGGCGGCCGCAGAACGGCTTGATGCCCATAAAAATGCGGTGACATTGAGAGTGAAAGCTCTGGAGGATAATCTATGACAAAGTCTGTTGAACAGCTGGCACGTGATAATGTCCGGGCACTGACCCCTTATCAGTCAGCCAGACGACTGGGTGGAAACGGAGATGTGTGGCTGAATGCTAATGAGTATCCGCTCCCTGTCCCTTTCGAGCTCACTCAGCAAACATTAAACCGTTATCCTGAATGTCAGCCAGCGCAGGTTATCGAGCGCTATGCAGCATACAGCGGACTGAATAAGGATCAGGTACTGGTCAGCCGCGGCGCTGATGAGAGCATTGAATTACTGATCCGTACGTTTTGCGAACCCGGTAAAGATAAGATTTTATTCTGTCCGCCAACTTACGGTATGTATAGCGTCAGCGCAGAAACTATCGGTGTGGAATATGTCACCGTCCCGGCACTGGATAACTGGCAGCCGGACATTCCGGCTATCGCCAGCCAGCTTGACGGGGTGAAACTGGTGTACCTGTGCAGCCCGAATAACCCGACAGGTAATATTATCGACCCAGACGCTGTTCGTCAGTTACTGGCACTGACAGCCGGAAAAGCGTTGCTGGTCGCCGATGAAGCCTATATCGACTTTTGTCCGGAAGCCTCCCTGAGCGGCTGGCTGCGCGACTACCCGCACCTGGTTATCTTACGCACCTTATCCAAAGCATTTGCGCTGGCCGGTTTACGCTGTGGCTTTACTCTGGCAAATCCACAGGTTATCACTCTGTTACTTAAAGTGATCGCCCCGTACCCGCTCTCTACTCCGGTCGCGGATATCGCCGCCCAGGCATTGAGTGAACAAGGCCTGGCGGTTATGCGCCAACAGGTGGCGACCCTGAACAGTACCCGTCAGTGGTTACAGCAACAGCTGGAGCAATGCCCGCTGGCGGAACAGGTTTATCCCGGCTCAGCTAACTATCTGCTGGTCCGTTTCAGTGATCCACAGGTCTTCAGTACCCTGTGGGATCAGGGCATTATTTTACGGGACCAGCGTAAAAACCCCGGCCTTGAAGGGTGTTTACGTATTTCTATCGGCACCCGCCATGAATGTGAAGTTCTGGTGAATGCCCTGAACACATTAAGTCACTCGGCGGAGCAAGCATGAGCCAGAAAATTCTTTTTATTGACCGTGACGGCACACTGATTTCTGAACCCCCGGTTGACTTTCAGGTCGACCGGATGGAAAAACTGGCCTTTGAACCTGGCGTGATCCCGGCCCTGCTTCGCCTGCAGGATGCCGGTTATCAGTTGGTGATGATCACCAACCAGGATGGCCTGGGGACCGACAGTTTCCCGCAGGCTGACTTTGATGGCCCGCATAACCTGATGATGCAGGTTTTCAGTTCTCAGGGTATCAGCTTTGCGGCGGTACTGATCTGCCCGCATACACCGGAAGATAACTGTGACTGCCGTAAACCCCATACCCGACTGGTTCAGCCATGGCTGGAAGACGCGGTATTAGATAAGCAAAACTGTTATGTAATTGGTGACCGCCAGACGGATATGACTCTCGCGGAGAACATGGGGATCAACGGAATTCTTTATGGCGAAGGTGATAATGTGTGGCCATCGATCGCTGATCGCCTGACCCGCCGTGATCGTCACGCACTGGTGCAGCGTAATACTAAAGAAACACAGATCACCGCCGAAGTATGGCTGGACCGCGAAGGCGGTAGCAGGATCAGTACCGGGGTAGGTTTTTTTGACCATATGCTGGACCAGATTGCCACCCACGGTGGTTTCAGAATGAATATTGATGTCAAAGGTGATCTGTATATCGATGACCATCATACGGTAGAAGATACAGGCCTGGCCCTGGGTGAGGCGCTGTTAAAAGCTCTGGGAGATAAGCGGGGGATTGGCCGTTTTGGGTTTGTGCTACCGATGGACGAATGCCAGGCCCGTTGTGCACTGGATATCTCCGGCCGGCCGTATCTGGTCTATAAAGCAGCCTTTAGTTTTCAGCGGGTAGGCGACCTGAGTACCGAAATGATTGAACATTTTTTCCGTTCACTCTCTTACAGTATGGCCTGTACCCTGCACCTGAAAACCAAAGGGCACAATGATCACCACCGGGCCGAAAGTCTGTTTAAAGCGTTTGGTCGTACCCTGCGCCAGGCTATTCAGGTCAACGGTAATACACTGCCGAGTTCAAAAGGGGTGCTGTAATGGACGTGGTCATTTTAGATACCGGATGTGCCAATCTTTCCTCCGTCAAATGGGCGATTGAACGGCTGGGATACCAGCCGGTCGTCAGTCGCGACAAAGGCGTGGTGCTGAATGCCGATAAACTGTTTTTACCGGGCGTCGGTACCGCCAGGGCGGCCATGAGTCAGTTACAGGAACGTGAACTGACAGAACTGATCAGGCACTGTACCCAGCCGGTGCTGGGCATTTGTCTGGGGATGCAGCTGCTGGGGCGTCGCAGTCAGGAGAGTAACGGCATTGATACCCTCGGCCTGATTGATGAACAGGTCAGCCTGATGGAAACCGGCGAATTGCCGTTACCTCATATGGGCTGGAACCAGGTCACCCCGCAGGCCGGGCACCCGTTATTCCGTAATATTGCTGCCGACAGTTATTTTTATTTTGTCCACAGCTACGCCATGCCTGTATTCAGCGGCACCATTGCACAATGTGATTATGGAAAGCCGTTTTCTGCTGCCGTACAGCAGGACAACTTTTATGGTGTCCAGTTTCACCCCGAACGCTCCGGTAAAGCCGGCGCTCAGCTGATCAAAAACTTCCTGGAGATGTAATGATTATCCCCGCTCTCGATTTAATTGAAGGTAAGGTTGTCCGTCTTCACCAGGGAGATTATGCGCAACAACGCGATTACGGTAATGACCCCCTGCCACGCCTGCAGGCTTATCAGCAGGAAGGGGCTGAAGTATTGCATCTGGTCGATCTCACCGGGGCAAAAGACCCGCAGGCTCGCCAGATCCCCTTACTGAAAAAACTGCTCGCCGGTGTCACTGTCCCGGTTCAGGTCGGTGGCGGCATCCGCAGCCGTGATGATGTCGCAGCCCTGCTTGAAGCCGGAGCTTCGCGGGTGGTGGTCGGTTCAACCGCGGTCACACAGCCCGAAGAGGTCAGACAATGGTTCCGCGAGTTTGGTGCAGGGGCAATTGTCCTGGCTCTGGATATCCGGATTGACGAAAACCAGCGTAAAGAAGTGGCTATCAGCGGCTGGCAGCAAGCTGCCGGGGTTACCCTCGAGCAGGTTATCGAAAACTATCAGTCTGTCGGACTGAAACATGTTCTGTGTACAGATATTTCCCGTGACGGCACCCTGGCTGGCTCTAATGTCGCCCTTTACCAGCAGGTGACAGCACGTTATCCGCAGATTGCATTTCAGTCTTCCGGAGGCATTGGTTCACTGGCAGATATCGCGGCATTACGCGGCAGTGGCGTAAAAGGCGTGATTGTCGGACGCGCTTTACTGGAAGGAAAATTTACAGTGACGGAGGCTATTTCATGCTGGCAAAACGGATAATTCCCTGCCTGGATGTACGTGACGGTCAGGTAGTCAAAGGTGTGCAGTTCCGTAACCACGAGGTGATCGGTGATATTGTTCCGCTGGCGAAGCGTTACGCCGAGGAAGGTGCCGATGAACTGGTCTTTTATGATATTACGGCCTCTTCTGATGATCGGGTAGTGGATAAGAG
This sequence comes from Tatumella sp. JGM130, assembly GCF_018257525.1. Classification (NCBI taxonomy): domain Bacteria; kingdom Pseudomonadati; phylum Pseudomonadota; class Gammaproteobacteria; order Enterobacterales; family Erwiniaceae; genus Tatumella; species Tatumella sp. JGM130. Next base: position 35,001 of record NZ_JAERJS010000026.1, read on the forward strand.
CTGGGTGTCACGGGTGGCAGAAGTGATAGATATTCCCTTCTGTGTGGCCGGAGGCATAAAATCAACAGAAGATGCTGCACGTATCCTCACTTTTGGTGCCGACAAAATTTCGGTGAACTCCCCTGCACTGGCGGATCCTGATCTTATCAGCCGGCTGGCTGACCGCTTCGGGGTGCAGTGCATCGTGGCAGGTATCGATACCTGGTACGACGAGCAAAACGGCATTTATCAGGTGAATCAGTATACGGGAGATGAATCCCGAACCCGTGTCACCCAGTGGCAGACCGCGGACTGGGTGACGGAAGTCCAGAAACGGGGTGCCGGTGAAATAGTGCTGAATATGATGAATCAGGACGGTGTCCGTAACGGTTATGACCTGCAACAGCTGAAACTTATCCGCGATATCTGTCATGTTCCTTTAATTGCCTCAGGCGGCGCAGGTACTATGCAGCATTTCCTTGATGCTTTTCGTGATACCAATATCGATGGCGCACTTGCCGCTTCTGTATTCCATAAGCAACTGATTAATATTGCAGAACTGAAAGAGTTTCTGCGTACCAATAATGTGGAGGTCCGTACGTGTTAACTCCTGAGCAACTTGCCCGGCTGGACTGGGAAAAAACCGGCGGGATGATCCCTGCGATTATCCAGCATAACGTTTCCGGTGAAGTACTGATGCTGGGCTATATGAATCAACAGGCACTGGAGGTTACGCAGCAAACTGGGCATGTCACTTTCTGGTCACGCACTAAAAACCGCCTGTGGACCAAAGGTGAAACCTCCGGCCACGTTTTGCAGGTTGTCAGTATCACTGCCGACTGCGATAACGACAGTCTGCTGATCCTTGCCACGCCGGCCGGGCCGACCTGTCATCAGGGGACTTCCAGCTGTTTCTCCCCCGCCGCCAGTGACTGGGGCTTTCTCTATCAACTGGAACAGTTGCTGGCTTCGCGTAAATCGGCAGATCCCGACAGTTCTTATACTGCCAGTCTGTATGCCCGTGGCACCAAGCGTATTGCACAAAAAGTCGGTGAGGAAGGTGTTGAAACGGCACTGGCGGCAACCGTCAATGACCGTTTTGAACTGACCAATGAAGCTTCCGATCTGATTTACCACCTGCTGGTACTGTTACAGGATCAGGATCTCGACTTCAGTACTGTGATCAATAATCTGCGCGAACGTCATCAGAAAAAAGACTGACCCGCAGCGATACGGCAACGCCGCCTGTCAGACAGGTGCCGTTGCCTGTTTCCCCTGTTGCCCCCGCCCGGTTTGCCGGCTGTTCTCTGCGGCTATTTTTGCATTTTCCGCCATAGATCGCCGATTAATCCCCTGAACAGGCATAGTGTGGGTAAATCAGCAGGGTCAGGGGGAACTATGAATTATTATCACAGTCCGGTGTACATTAAATTATCTGAATATCTGTTCTGTTGCCGGAAATCATCCGTATACGTCAATATTGCACTGGTGATGCTGCAAAAAATTACTGAGTTTCCGGCAGTTTATATTGAAGAAATCGCCCTGCTGGCGAATACCACCCCGGCCAGTGTGACTCGGTTCTGTAAAGTCCTCGGGTATCCGCGTTTTCAGATGCTGAAAGAAGATTTACAGCCTTTTTTTATCCCGCCATCTGTATCCTCAGACGGAGACCCACAACAGCTGGAAGCTCGTATGCTGCAGAAAATCCACCGGCATATTCCGCAGCAGCGCTGCAGACAGGTTGCAGACTTATTGAATAATAGCCGCCATCTGTTGATTTTATCGACTGATTACAGTTTTATGCCCTCTAACCTGCTGCGGGAAGCTCTGGCAGACGAAAACCGTCTGGTTTATCAGTTGCACCGCCAGAGTAATGATCATCTGCTGAGTAAATTTCTCGCTGTATGCGATACGGTGATGCTGATCGACTTGACCGGGGAATGGCTGCGAGTCCATCCGCAACTGTTTCCTCGCCTGGCCGCAAAAAATGCAGTTTGTTTTACTGCCCGCGGCCGGTTACCGGTTCCGGAAACCCTGTTTAAGGTAACACTCGATTTATCAGCAATCCCTGACTTTTTCAGCTCTAACTATTTTTCCTGCCTGGCGATCACCAGTACGGTGTTCCATATCATTCGCTATACCAACCATACACTCCACTGTCATTAGTCTTTATGGTTTACCGGGGCTGTTTTCCAAAAAATGAAAATGAATCTCTTTGTCTGTTAACCCCTGATGTTTTAGCGTGGAACCACCCGTTATGCTGACAAAAGGAATGTCAGATGTCTGTGAATTTACTGGCTGAGAACATACTTACCGGACTGGGCGGTGCCGGTAATATTCTTAACCTTACCCACTGTGCCACACGATTAAGGATCCGTCTGGCCGATACCACAAAATGTAATGATGCGGCGATAAAGCAGATTAATGGCGTATTAGGTACTGTGACTGTCAGCGGACAATACCAGCTGATTATCGGACATCAGGTCGCAACGGTGTATCAGGCATTACAACAACGGTGTCAGTCAGCGTCGCCGGGGCAACAGGCCACTGGCGGTTCCGGGCCTGCCAGATTGCCGGTATTCGACATTATTTCCGGTAGTTTCCTGCCGCTTCTGGGCCTGATGGCCGCCGGTGGTCTGCTGAAAGTGATTCTGACGGTGACCGGATACCTTAGCCCGGCAACTGCCGCTGGCAATACCTGTCAGATACTTGCCGCCATCGCTAACTGTCCGTTCTATTTTTTACCGGTATTGCTGGGGTGCTCGCTGGCCCGCAGACTGGGGGCCAACCCGTTCAGCGGACTGATTATCGGGGCGGCCTTACTGGACCCGGTAATCAGCGGTATTATTACACAGCCCGGCAGTTCATTTGCCAGCCTGCCATTAGTGCCGGTCAGTTATGCAGGCAGCGTCTTCCCGGTCTTTATTGCGGTAACGGCCTGCTACTGGCTGGAGAAGCTACTGTTGCGCATTATTCCGCTGTTTCTGCAATTAGCCCTGGTTCCCATGCTGTCACTGATCATTATTATCCCCGCGACTTTGCTGATTTTCGGGCCATTCGGTATCGCGCTGGGAGAACAACTGGCACTGCTGATTGGCATGTTACAGAACAGCAGTGGTCTGCTGTGCGGACTGATACTGGGTGCCGGCTACACTTTTATTGTTCTGTTCGGGCTGCACTGGGGGCTGGTACCGGTCATTCTGGCTAACCTGGCCAGCGGGGGAGATCCTTTATACGCCATCGGCGGCATGGCCGCGTTCGCCCAAATCGGCGTGGCTGCCGGAGTATTAGTTTCCCGGCCGCCAAAAGAATTACGGGTACTGCTCAGCAGCGCACTACTGCCAGCCATGATCAGCGGCGTTACCGAGCCGATTATTTATGGCCTGATGCTGCCTTTCCGCCGGCTGTTTTTATACACCGCCATCGCCAGTGCGATTGGCGGTGCCATTAATGGCTATTTCGGGGTGCAGATGGTGGCTTATGCTTTTGCCAGCCTGCCGGCAATCCCCGCCTTCACACCTGTTGGTATTTATCTGGTCTCGGTACTGGTGACTGTGACCAGTGCTGCCATCATGGTGCTGATTTTTGGTTACCGTCAACCCGCTCGTGTTCAGGGAGAACACCATCATGAACGAAAAACTACTGTTTCCTGAGGATTTTTTATGGGGAGGCGCCATCGCTGCTAATCAGGCAGAAGGGGCATGGCTGGAAGGCGGAAAAGGCTGGAGTGTGGCGGACATTAACCGCTTTATTCCGGAAGAAGAGATCCGTCGCCTGTCAAATAAGGAAATGGATACTGCCACAATATGCCGTCTGATGGCTGATCAGCACAGCATTTTTCCCAAAAGAAATGCCATCGGTTTTTATCATAACTACCAGCAAGATCTGCAGCTGATGGCGGGTCTGGGGATGAAAACATTCAGAACTTCCATCAGCTGGGCCCGGGTATTTCCGCGGGGCGATGAACAACAACCGAATGCGGAGGCACTGGCATGGTATGACCGGCTAATCAGCACTATCTGTGACTATGGTATGCAACCAATGATCACCCTCTCCCATTATGAGATGCCCCTGACACTGGCCCTCGAATACAATGGCTGGTCAGACCGGCGGGTGATTGATATGTTTGTGCGTTTTGCCCGTGTCTGCCTGCAACGCTACCGGCACCAGGTGCGCTACTGGATCCCCGTCAACCAGATCAATCTGATCCGTTATGAGTCTTTTAATCATTTAGGGATCCCTGCCGACCGCGTCAGTGATCTACGACAGGCGAAATACCAGGCTGTGCATCATGAAATGGTGGCATCGGCTAAAATTAAACAGTTCGCCCGTCAGCTGGATCCCGGTTTACAGATCGGCATGATGCTGTACTGTGATTATGCTTATCCCGCCACCACCGATCCCCGGGATGTGCTGGCCGCTCAGCAACGTAATCAGATGGAATATTACTTTGCCGATATATTACTGCGGGGAAGTTATCCGGGCTATGCGCTGCGTTTCTTTGATGACCACCATATCAGCCTGAGAGTGACCCCGCAGGACCGCGAGGACCTGCAACATACCGCCGATTTTATGTCGTTTTCCTATTACTACACCAGCGTGACCGATCGGGAAATTGTTGTTTCAGACAGTCACAACAGCCGCCCTAACCCGTTGCTTAAAGAAAGTCCCTGGGGCTGGGCCATTGATCCTGTCGGGCTGCGGACCGTGTTAAATGAATACTGGGGACGCTGGCAAAAACCGATAATGATTACCGAGAACGGTATTGGCTGCTTTGACCGGCTGGCGGAAGGCCGGATTAATGATGATTACCGGATCAACTATATCAGGGCTCATCTGCAACAGTTACAACAGGCGATGGCCGATGGTGTACCGGTACTGGGTTATTATCTGTGGTCACCGATTGATATCGTCAGTTGTTCTTCCTCACAAATGGAAAAACGCTACGGGCTGATTTATGTTGATCGGGATGACTACGGAGAAGGCAGCGGACAACGTATATGTAAGCAAAGCTACTACTGGTACCAGCAAGTGATTGCCAGCCGGGGCGCAATACTGTCATGTCATGCCGATCACGCCGAATAAATTCTCCCGGCTTAAGGTTCTGATTCTGTTACTGATGAATAAATATGATAGATTAGTGAATGGTGATTTAAAAATATCATAAAAACCCCGGCGGTTTCGGGGTATGCAGTGCATAACAAGCCCCCGGCACAGAGGGTGATCAGCATTTACTACATCAACACGATCAGGATGTTACAGATTATGACTTTTACCAGAAAACTTCGTCTGACTGCTTTAACGGCCCTGCTGGCAGGAGCACCTCTGCTGGGCCATGCTGCCCTGTCGCAGGTTCGTTTCGCTGTCGACCCTACATATCCGCCTTTCGAGTCTAAAACTGACGACGGGAAACTGGTGGGTTTTGATATTGATTTAGGCAATGCCCTGTGCCAGCAGATGAACGTCAAATGTGTCTGGGTTACCAATGAGTTTGACGGAATGATCCCGGCACTGAAAGCCCGGAAATTCGATGCCATCCTTTCAGATATGGGCGTTACCGAAGAACGCCTGAAACAGATCGACTTTACCGTACCGGTTTACAATACTCCGGTGATGCTGGTGGCACGTAAAGGTTCCGGCCTGCTGCCGACCGCAGAATCACTGAAAGGTAAAAGTGTCGGTGTGGAACAGGGAACCGTTCAGGAACGTTATGCCCGTGCTAAATGGCAGCCTTATGGCGTAAACGTGGTTACCTACGGGGATCAGTCTCAGGTCGAAAACGACCTGGTCGCCGGCCGTCTTGATGCAGAATTCACTGACGGGGCTCAGGCCGGTATCGGTTTTCTTAAACAAGCTGCCGGTAAAGATTTCGCACTGACCGGCCCGGCGGTCGAAGACCCGATTATCGGTCCCGGCACCGCCATCGGCCTGCGTAAAGGGGATACTGAATTACGGACAGCGCTGAATGAGGCTTACGCAAAAATAAAAGCTGACGGCACCTTTGATAAAATCCAGAAAAAATATTTCACTACCGATATTTCGGTGAAATAACCCGCCACCGTACCGGAACAGCTCTGCCGTTCCGGTATTCTGTTTTTCCCTATTCTCCGCTGTATACCCGCGCACGGGCTACGCTGAGCCAGGACTGTTACCCATGAAACATCACAGCTATCCGATACATTCTTCCCCTTTCGGTACCCGGCGGTACATTGACAGTTATGAATTCGGTGATAATGACCAGCAGCAAATTTATATTCAGGCCGCACTGCACAGTGACGAACTGCCGGGCGTCGCCGTCGCCTGGTATCTGAAACATGCCCTGAGCAGCCTCGAGAGTCTCGGCAGGCTACGGGCTAAAATCACCCTGGTGCCTGTGGCTAATCCGATCGGTTTTTCTCAGCAACTGCAAGGGCAGCCACTGGGCCGGTTTGAAAGTAACAGCGGGCAGGATTTTAACCGTCAGTTTCCGGCTATCGGGGAACAACTGGCAGTGCTGGCAGAGCCCTGTTTAGGTCAGGATGCTACGGAAAATAAACAGGTTATCCGTCAGGCTATTGACCGTTATTTTGACAGTTATACTCCCGGGACTGAGCTGCAGTCACAACGTGCCATTCTGATGCGTATGGCCTGTAAAGCTGACCTAATGATTGATATGCATTGTGACTGGGAAGCTGTTTCCCATTTATATACCACCCCGCAGGCCTGGCCGGAAATTGAAGTACTGGGGCACTATCTGGGCTGCCGGACCGCACTGATTGCCGGTATATCCGGCGGAGAACCCTTTGACGAAGCCTGTGCAGAACCCTGGTATTTGCTGCAACAACGTTTCGCTGACCACTATCCGTTACCGGAACCATTAAAACCGGTGACCCTCGAACTGCGCGGTGCGCGGGATGTCAGCCATCAGCAGGCTAAAACAGATGCACAGGCAATAATTAACGGGCTGATTGCCCTGGGATATATTGAGGGTGAAAGACCGCCACTCCCGTCCGGGCCCGCTCCGCTGGCTGCACCGCTGGCGGGTTGTGAGTATCTGACCGCCCCTCATGCCGGGGTTATTCTTTACACCCGGCAGCCCGGCGAATGGATCCGCGCCGGTGAAGTGGTCGCCGAAATCCTCGACCCCATCAGTGACCAGCTGACGCCGCTGGTCTGTCAGCAGGACGGATTACTTTACGCCCGCCACTGGGTCAGATTTGCCACCGCAGGCCTGCTGGTCGTCAGACTGGCAGGGGGGACTGCACGCAGGGAAGGACCGTTACTGGTGCCATAAAACACTCAACGCTATCAGTTATTACTACAGTAACCTCCGGCATCACCGGAGGTTTCAGCCAGTCTTTCAGTCCAACATCCGAGATAATCGCCGGTAATCTACCGATTAGAAATGAAGAGATTACTCTGCTTCGGGCAACAACCACCATGCTTATGATGGATAATTGCATCGGCTAATGAAAAATCTCCCGTGTCCGCATTTCTCCTCCGGGGACAAAAGGTTTTAAACGGCCGGTAACCGTCTGACAACTTTTGTCCTGAGATCAGAGAACAGCACTGCAATTTCATGACTGATTACCTGAGAATGGCTATACGATTAACTCTTACTCTCTCCGGATAACAATAAAATTAGTTTCCCGCAAAAACTATTTTGTAAACGTCCCAGCTCTTCCTGATACTGTTTTGTTTGTGTCTCAAACCGTTGTTTTTGATCCTCAGTATGCTGTAATTCCTGTTCAAGCTGAGATTTCTGTTCTATATGCTGTCCCAGGGCCTGAACCATCTCATTTTTTTGCCCTTCAAGTAGTTGCAGCTGATATTTATACTCTTCAGTCACTGTAATCATCTTATCGAGATTTTTCTGATTCTTGTTCAGCTGATTCTGGTTATGGGTATTAAGTTGATGGGTATGCCTGACATCCTGCTCCAGCCGGCATTTCAGGGCCATTAGCATATGCTCAGGAGTACCGGATATAAAATGCTGGTATTGTTCTGCCAGATAATCAGATTCAAAATCACTTGCTGACAGCAACGGAGACTGTTGGTAGAAAGACCGGATTAACATATAAAATTTTTCATATGCTTCCCAGCTTTTTAATGTTGATAAACTCCAGCTTAAAAATTCAACACTGTAGTTATTATAATTCTTCCGCAATGGATATAACTCAGGGTGCCGGGTCAGAAAATCATCTAATTTTTTTATCGCTTCCAGTGAACAATAGTAAGAAATTTCCCGAGTATTGGATAATGACCCAGCTCTGTTATCTCGGTGAGTAATTAATATATCATCACATACAGTAATTTCTTCAGCTTGTAACATTATTGCACAAACAAAATAGAGGTCATTAGTTGTCCGAATTTCCTGAAATTTTAACCCGCTGCGAATGATGAGTTCATGGCTAATTAGCTTATCCCATGCCCACCAGATAAAATTACGGAAAAAATTATTTTTCATCTGTAATGCATTAAATTTTTTTTCCTCCGGTAGTGAATCACTGGCAATCGTCCATGCTGTTTCAGTAACAATACCACTATCATCATCAAGATTATTGCTACGGAAAACTAAGATATCTGCATTGTTATCACTTGCCTGTTTATACGCAGTTTCAAGCATATCAAGACTATAAATATCATCATCATCCAGAAAAATAATATATTCACCGTGTGCATATTGAAGCCCTCGGTTTCTGGAATAACCTGCCCCCCGATTATCTTCATTGACCAGTACTAAAAATCGGGGATCATTTCGGCATATTTCATTAATAATCTGAATTGTAGAGTCAGTCGAATAATCATCAACAATGATCACCTGAATATCAGAAAGCGTTTGCTTCGAGATATTATTAATTGTTTCCGCTATATAACCTTCAGTATTATATGTGGTAATAATTGCTGTAACTTTCGTTAAATACATAGTATATACCCCTGAAATTTTACCATGTCATATCTGACCAGCAAGGTTTATATTCTATTAAAATCATATGCTATAATAATTAAAATATCACTGAGAATCATCCCACAAACACGTAATTAATTTAACTTCAGCGGCTTTGTTCAATAAATCGAACTTTTTCTGAATTGAGAGGTCAGATCACGTATTCTCTGACAACGCAGGAGTCCCGTGGCAAAGCAGAAGTTCAGAATAACCCACTGACACTGAAGCACCTCAGGAAACATATGGATGTGATCTGCACAGCATTCCGCTTCAAGGATATATACATTTTACCATTCGCATAACTTTCTCAAAATTCTACCCATGCCTCTGCACTTCTCTTCATAGAATACCTGCCGTCGGTATGTCGGCGCAAAAACGATAACAACATTCACTGACAGCAAAGATCCGGCAGACCTGACGAACACTGGCTTCCTGAATGATTTCAGACTTCAGCCGCTTTTCGGCATACATACTTTTGAGACGACGGTTTTCTTCTTTCAGGTCTTTCAGGTCTTTCAGGTCTTTCAGGTCTTTCAGGTCTTTCAGGTCTTTCAGGTCTTTCAGGCGAGACATTAGGGCAGCATCCATCCCGCCAAACTTTGAACGCCATTTATAAAAACTGGCACTGCTAATGCCATGTTCCCGACGCAGTTCCGGAACCGAAGTACCCGCTTTCGCCTGCTTAAGAATGGCGATGATCTGGCTGTCAGTAAAACGTGACCGGTGAGCTTCGCTGCCCTTTCGGTCCATAGAAATCCTCCCTGAATTCAGGTTAGTAGAAAATTCTACTTATGAACACACCGATTTTTCGGGGGGATTACCCCAACAGCCCAGCTTAGCTGGGGTTTTTTGGTACAAAAAAAACCGGTCCGGTAAAATACCGGACCGGTTTCTGAAAGCCGTTTAATATAATATGAATGGTGCAGCTTTATAAGATTATTTCATATCAGGGCGTTCTAAGGATGATTAATCTAACCATTCGGTGTGGAATACACCTTCTTTATCGGTACGCTTATAAGTATGAGCACCGAAGTAGTCGCGCTGTGCCTGAATCAGGTTAGCCGGCAGCACTTCTGAACGATAGCTGTCATAGTAAGCAATCGCCGCAGAGAACGTCGGCGCAGGAATACCATTCTGAACCGCATAAGCCACAACGTCACGCAGCGCCTGCTGGTATTCGTCGGCAATATTCTTAAAGTACGGTGCCAGCAGCAGGTTAGCGATCTCTGCATTTTCAGCATACGCATCGGTAATCTTCTGCAGGAACTGAGCCCGGATAATACAACCGGCACGGAAGATTTTAGCAATCTCACCGTAGTTAAGATCCCACTGATACTGCTCTGAAGCAGCACGCAGCTGTGAGAAGCCCTGAGCATAAGAAACGATTTTGCCCAGGTACAGTGCACGGCGTACTTTTTCAACAAACTCAGCTTTATCGCCGGAAACTGTTTTAGCAACCGGGCCGGTCAGTACTTTAGAAGCGGCTACACGCTGAGTTTTCAGGGAAGACAGGTAACGGGCAAAAACAGATTCAGTGATCAGTGACAGTGGTTCGCCTAAGTCCAGAGAGCTCTGGCTGGTCCATTTACCGGTTCCTTTGTTAGCGGCCTCGTCGAGGATCACATCAACCAGGTAGTTACCTTCTTCATCTTTTTTAGTGAAGATATCTTTAGTAATATCGATCAGGTAGCTGTTCAGTTCACCGGTGTTCCATTCACTGAAAGTTTCAGCCAGCTGTTCGTTGCTCAGGCCCAAAGCCCCTTTCAGCAGGGAATAGGCTTCAGCAATTAGCTGCATATCACCGTATTCGATACCGTTGTGCACCATTTTCACATAGTGACCGGCACCGTTAGGACCGATATAGGCAACACAGGCTTCGCCTTCTGCACGGGCCGCAATTTTGTCAAAGATAGGAGCAACCAGCTCATAAGCTTCTTTCTGACCACCAGGCATAATTGAAGGGCCTTTCAGAGCACCTTCTTCACCGCCGGAAACGCCGGTACCGATAAAGTTAAAGCCCTGGTCAGACAGTTCTTTATTACGGCGGATAGTGTCTTTATAGAAAGTGTTACCGCCATCGATAAGAATATCGCCTTTATCCAGATGCGGAGTCAGAGATGCGATGGTCTTGTCGGTCGCTTCACCCGCCTGCACCATTAACAGGATACGGCGTGGTTTTTCCAGGGATTCAACAAACTCTTCGACACTGTAGTAAGGTGCCAGTTTTTTGCCCGGATTTTCAGCAATCACTTCATCTGTTTTTTCACGTGAACGGTTAAATACAGAAACGGTATAACCGCGGCTTTCAATATTCAGAGCCAGGTTACGGCCCATCACTGCCATACCTACTACACCGATTTGTTGCTTGGACATTATCTACTCCTGTCAGATCAACTCAGGTAACATTCATTGAGACTATAATGTAATGATGAATGAGAAAATTTAAATTAAAACTACCAGCATCCTGTACAATTAACCAGTAATTCCGCACAATTCGAACAATCAGCGTCCGTATCAATACTCACAAACAATTTCAATGGACAGTTTTAAGTCAAAAATGCTTACTGTGAATAAAATTCGACCATTACTTTCTGAAGGTCTTATAAATGTTTATCGTTTTTGCGATAACATCATCGGATGAAAATTTTTCGATGACAAGTTCGCGACCCTTTTCCCCCATCGACTGTCTGAGAGACTTATGTTGTAATAATTTTTTTAATTTTGAACAAAAAATCGCTTCATCACCTTTCGGTGATAAGATAACCGGTAACATTGTCAATAACGATGCTTTTACAACCACCACTATCATAAGCAATGCATGCTCTCCCCTTCGCAGCACCTTCAATCAATATGCGTGGTACGCCTTCCGGATAAAGTGTGGGTAACGCAACGATGTTAGACTGCGCAATGAGGGTATCAATATCATTACGTGTGCCAAGCCATTCAATATCTCCGCTATTCACCCATTGTTGAATTTCAGCAGATTTAATTGCATCAGGATCGTCATCAACTAAAATACCTGCGACTAATAACCTGAAATTGATATTTTCTATGGATAACTTGTTTTTTATATTTATCAGCGTAGACAGACCTTTATTATGCAGCATTCTGCTGGCAAAGAAAACAATCGGGATATCATTTTCATTTTCATATGAGAAACTATACATCTTTATGTCAACACCACAGCCATCAATAATAACTGCATTTTCCTCCGGAAACTTTACACATTCCCTAAAGGTTTGGAAATCAGCATCATGTTCAAATACAATACGACTTTTATTGTTTGAAAAAATATAAGAATATACCGAGCAAACAATTTTTTTAAGCCACTTTCGACAGAAACCAGCCGCATTGAACACCCTGCCCAGGCCAACTAAATTTGCTACCATAGGCTTTGATTTTATTTTTGAATACAACCCGCCAATAATAATTGGTTTTATTGTGATGCAATGTAAGACTGAAGGCCCTATTTGCCTTAGGAAATAAAATGCTCTGATAGCACTATAAAAAAAACCAAAAAAATTATAAGAACGCTCTTTAAGCGGCAATCTGTAACAGCGAAAACCTAACTCTGAAAACTTATAAAAATATTCATCACCATGAAATCTGGTAATAATAAAAACCTCAAAACCATTCTCTTTTGCTGACAGAGCTCGATCTAACCAATGAAGATTAAAATACCAGTCCGAGTTTATAAAGTAACAAATTTTATTCATAGAATAATTTCTCTGTCATATAGTTCAGATTATTACCCTTCGATTTAACACTCCGTCACGTACGGCTTTAAATATGTAGCAGAGACTTCTCTTTCTTTCATTCTCTTTCAAAGATAAAATAAAGTACTTAAAAACACGAAGACTGATGGCAGTGCGACTGAAAATGACATTATCCTTCAATATATATCTTGAAAGTATCATATTTCTTATCAGGTAATATATTTTCCAGGGGGGTATTTTACGCCCTGAGGAAGTATCTATATCATGGTAAACCAATAGCCCTGGGTGGTAAAGTATCTTATATCCCTGGCTATGAAGTTTGAATGAATAGAAGACGTCATCGAAATATATAAATATATCTTTATCAATTAACTGGTATGTTTCTTTTAACAACCGGAAACTAACAACGCAACCAACGAAAGAAAAAGTAGAGACCTCCGAAGACTGATTTTCATCCGGTAAAAAAAACTGCGGATTAAACAGATATCTGAGGGTATGAGTGATTGTTGCCTGATGCGTTCTCCAGGGAATGTTCATCTTACATATCTGATTCTGCCGGTTGACAACTTTAGCGCAATAAACAGAGTATTCCGGACAACAGATTTCGGAGAAGCGGTCAATAAAATCATTGTCCGGAAATGCATCATCATCATAAAAAACGACCCAGTCTGTTTGCAAATTTTGCGCAATAAATTCTGCGCCCAGTGCAAAACCCGCAGCTCCCCCCTGGTTAGAGTCAGCGTTTATAATATACAACCTTGGATCATGTTGTGCATTGAGGAACTCCGCAGTCCCGTCATCAGAATGGTTATTAACCACCACAACAGCATCGAAGGCCAGAGCGAGTGTGGTTTCCAGGGTAGTCTGCAGTTTTTTACACCGGTTATAGGTTACAATCAGACTGACCATCTTCATCTGACTTTTACCGTAAATGCAGGCATAACCGTATCTGCTGCGATGGAAGACAGATACGTTTCTGCCACATTAAGTGCTTCAGCAATTGTAACATCCATATCAAGATAACGATACGTCGCCAGTCTGCCGGTAAAAGTCACTTTTTTTTCATTTTCTGCCAATACCAGATAGCGCTCCAGCATTTCCATTTCACCGACCTGACGAATCGGATAGTATGGCGTATCATCGGCCTCACATTTCCTGCTGTATTCTTTGTAACATACAGAACCGCTATGTTTTTCCCAGGGAGAAAAATATTTATGTTCTGTAATACGAGTATAGGGTACATTTTCCGAGCAATAATTCATTACCGCTGTTCCCTGATAGTCACCGTCACACCTGACCGTTTCGAAATCAAGAGTCCTGTATCCCAGGCGGCCATATACAAAATTATAATAAGCATCCAGAGGCCCGGTAAAGAAAAGGTGATCAATGTTTTCGGCATCAGAAGGCTGATAATGATGATTAAGTTCAAGCTCAATACCAGGATGATTTAATATATTATCGATCAGAACAGTATAGCCTTCTTTTGGCATGCCCTGATATTTATGATTAAAGTAATTATCATCATAATTAAATCTTACCGGAAGACGCTTAAGAATGGATGCAGGTAACTCATCCGGAGACATCCCCCACTGTTTGATGGTATATCCTTTAAAAAAAGCTTCATAAAGTTCTTTACCGATAAATTTTAACGCTTGTTGCTCAAAAGTGCGAGGGTCTTTAATTGACTGATCACTCTTGCTTTCAATTAATTTACGGGCTTGATCCGGAGAGCAGGTTGTTTTAAAAAATTGATTGATAGTATGTAAATTAATCGGTAATGAAAAAACCTGATCTAAAACTGTTGCCTTGACCCTGTTTGTATAAGGCATCATTTCACAGTAACGATTGACATAATCCCATACGGTCTGGTTATCCGTATGAAAAATATGTGGGCCATAAGTATGGACCATAATATCTGTTTCAGGATCCCGTTCACTATAACAATTTCCGGCACTGTGTGGCCGGCTGTCAATAACTTTAACCTTGTGCCCCTGTTCAGCTAACTGACGAGCAATAACCGCGCCTGAAAGGCCTGCTCCAACGATAAGGATATTTTTACGGTTTTTCATTGTTCACCCAATAATTTTTCTACGGAATTTATAATAGTATTTAATTAAAAAGTTACGCTGTGCGCTTCCTGTAGGAGCATAGCGATCAACTAGCGGCATTATTTTTCTTTTTATTTTTGTCTAAAATAATATTTTTCCTGAGCATTGTAAACATTATTGATAACCCTGGGATATAGTCTCTGAGTCAATTCACTGCTCCAGGGTGTTGAATTAAGATAGCTTTCAAAATTATCAAAATAATCAACATCTTTAGTATTCCATGGTTTATTTTCCCCGGCAAAATGAATCATTTTGGGGTTCATCCTGGCTTTCAGAAAATCCAGATAGGTAGATAACCGGAGATTAGGATAGAAATCATCTGTATTGCCATTTCCATGATAAACATTCCATTCCAGAGGCAGGTAATGGACACGATCATAAAAAACTTTGTTCATAATATCCTGGTCAAGGAACCAGTAATACTTGTCTTTTATTTCATCAATCAAACGCTGGTAGGTATTCTCTGCTGACATCTGGACAATATTAAAAAGAATAATTCCTGCCTGAAAATACTGCTCAGGATGGGTCATACCTAACACAGAGATAAGATATTTTCTCGCTGGCATAGTTCCGCAAGAAGAATCTGCTATCGCACCAAATTTTAAAAATCCTTCCATGACTATATCACGTACGGCAGCAACAAGATTATTGCCAAGATCTATATCGATTAGTTCAGAAACATCACTTTCAACAATAGTATCTGCATCAATAAATAATACTTTATTGTATAACTCAAACAGCGCTGGTATAAATAAGGTTCATCGCGTTTTACCGGGGAACGCTGCTTTTATCTTCAGGAAGAAGTATTCATTATCCCGGTATCCATATGC